>QHWF01000042.1 GCA_003222455.1 Acidobacteriota bacterium | reverse complement strand
GACCAGCACGATGCCGAGGTTGAAGAAGCGCCGAGGCGCCCGGGACGTGACGTGTTGATCGCGAGGTATGATCCAAGCCAACTGGCCGCGTTCGTTCTGCAGGAGCGATCGCGGTAGGGCAGGTAGGGCAGGTAGGGCAGGTGGGGCAGGTGGGTAGAACCAGGACGGTATTCGTGGCCTGTCGATTTCGCGGCGACGTCAGTCACAGGCTGCTCGTCGTCTTCGTCTTCGCCCTGCCAATGCTGTGCGGCGGCACTGCGTGGGCGGCGCAAGGGCGGACGAGGGCTGCAAACGCGCCGATCGTGCTCGATGCGACGACGACGATCCTGATCGGCGCTGACGAGCCGCTGCCGGTGATGGAAGCGGCCCGCGATCTCGCCTCAGATTTCGAGAAGGTGCTGGGCCGGAAACCAAGACTCGTGCAACGACCTGAGGAAGCGGGTTCTCCAACTGTCTTGATCGGTTATCGTTCGACGCTGCTCCAGGGATTGCGATCGGGACCCGCCGGCAGCCCCGAATCGTTCTCGATGTCGGTCAGGCAGGCGGTCTGGAAAGGCGCGCCGCGATCCCGCGTCGTGTTCCTCACCGGCGCGGACATGCGCGGGACGATCTACGCCGTCTATCAATTCGCGGAACGGTATCTTGGCGTCGATCCGTTGTACTACTGGACCGATCACGTCCCGGCGCGCAGGCCGACGGTCGAAGTCCCCGCATCGTTGAACGAGGCGTTTCCGGCGCCGGTGTTCAGGTATCGCGGCTTCTTCATCAACGATGAAGATCTGCTGACCGGCTGGGCGCCAGGCCGTCGCGAGGAACACACGGGCATTGCCCTGGACGTGTGGAACAAGATCTACGAGACCACGCTGCGGCTCAAGGGGAACCTCGCGGCGCCGGGGACGTGGATTTTCCCCGACGAGCCCCAGATCGCGCTCGCCGGCCGGCGCGGGTTGATCGTGACGCAGCATCACGCAATTCCGTTGGGCGTGAACGTCGCGCGCTGGCCCGAGAACGTGCCGTACTCGTACGGCAGCCATCCCGAGATCCTGCAGCGCGCGTGGAAAAACGCGGTGGCGGCGTACGCGGCCGACCAGGACATTCTGTGGACCGTCGGTCTGCGCGGGCTGTCCGATTCGAGCTATGCCGCCTTCGATCCCGGCGTCGGCAACGACGACAACGCGCTCGGTCGCATGATCGGGAACGCGATGGCCGAGCAGGTCCGCATCGTGCGATCGGTCCGTCCCGACGCGGCGTTCATCACGAACCTCTGGCAGGAAGGCGCGCGGCTGGTGCAGCAGGGCGACCTCGCGATCCCTGCCGGCGTGCACGCCGTGTGGGCTGATGACGGCTATGGCAATTTGCAGGACGCCGGAAAAGTGGCCGCCGGACACGGCGCGTATTACCACGTCGCGATGATGAACGGGCGGGCCAACCAGCTGGCCGGCGCGACGCACTATCTGCTCGTCAACACCAGCGATATCCGTCCCGTGCCGATGACGATCCAGGCGGTGATGGAAATCGCGTGGAAGGGGGTCGCCCCAGGCAGCGCCGGCAGCGCCGCCGGGTTTTATCGGCGCTGGTCGGCAGACCAGTTCGGCGGCGGTGCGGCCTCGAAGGTGGCCGCCGTGTACGAAGAGTACTTCAAAGCGCCCGCGCGGACGACGTCGGCAGGAGCAACGCGGGAGTATGGGGACCAGCTCTATCACACCGAAGCGCGCCGCATGGTGACGACGGCCCTGCTCGACTCGCGGCTGTATACGATTGCGAGCCAGGCGCCGCCCTGGGTACCGCTGCGGCGTGTCGACGCGGCGCTTCCGGGCAGCGGACCGGTCGCCCCGGGAGAGTGGCTCCGCAGCACGGTGAACACCGAGATCGAGCAGTGCAGCGAGGCGGAGCGTCGATGGGATGCGGTGTGGCAGAAGGCGCGCGAGGCCGAGGCATTGGTCGCGGCAGAACGCCTGCCGTTCTATCGCGCCCATGTGCTGACGATGATCGCCATCAACCGGCAGAGCAATCGCCTGCTGCTGCAACTGGCCAACGCGATTCAGGCCGCCGGCGCCGGCCATACCGAGGAAGCGCGCAAGTTCGTGGCGCAGGCGCTCCAGGCATGCGACGAGATTCGGCAGGCCGAAGCGGCCGCGGAATATGGTCAGTGGAAGAACTGGTATGCCGGAGACTGGCTCACCAATGTGAGCCGGACGCGTCAGGCCATCCAGCTCTATGCGCAACATCTCGACGACCCGCGCGCGCCGCTGCCGTCGCCGCTGTTGTGGGATTGGGAAGCGTACTACCACATCATGCAGTACGAGGGCGATCGATCCGTGAACGTCAAGTGACGCCGGTTCGATCTATCATCGGCATAACTGACCGCCGCCGTGCGGCACGACATTCAAACGCAGAAACCGCAGAACTCACAGAACAAAACCGGTCTTCTCTGCGGCTTCCGCGAGTTCTGCGTTGATCGTCGTGGCTAGAGCGTCATGGACTTCTCCTATTACTGGCTGGCGAACGATTGAACGTAGAGACCGCAAAAGGACGCAAAGAAAGAACAGTATTCCTCAGCGGCCTTCGCGGCCTTGGCGTTCCAATGCGGCGCCGGTTAGTCGGACACGCTCCTAGCAGGTCGCTGAAAAAGGCGCCGACCTGAAGTTAAAACTGAAAAGCCAAAACAGAAAAGTGCGATTTTCCGCCTGCTTTTAACTTTTCTGTTTTAACTTTTCACTTCAGGCTGCGTTTTTCAGCAGCCTGCTGGTCGTCTCCGAGCTTTGGAATCCCGGCCGCGAACCACACGCCGCCAGTGTTGCGAATCAGAAGCACCGGGCTGCGGCATTCTGACGGAGCGGGATTCAACGTGTCGTCGATGCGAAAATCGCCGTTCGGTTCGAGCGGAACGCCAGTGAACGCGGTGCTGCGCTCGATGAAGGGAGCTGAGGATTCGCAGATCAATGTCGCGAAGACGCTCTGGTTGGCGTTTTGCCCGATGCTGTTGCTGCTGGCCAGGAGCAATCCTCGCCCTCGGACCTTGATCCGGCCGTCAGTGTCGACGTCAGCTCGGAGATCGGCGATCCGCCAGGGTCCGGCACCAGGGAAGACGCCCCTCACGATGTTCAGCTTCACGTTCGGGAACGTGCCGTCTGCGTTCACTGGGCCGGCACCGTTCGATACCGGGATGACACCAATGCCGCCGGCGAATCTCGCCAGAAAGTCATGCTCATGCGCACTGACGTGACCAACAATCCCCAGAGCCAATAGAATCACTGCTGCTTTTTTCACCATCACCTGCACTCCGGCGTTCGTCGCGTCGGCGATCGCCGAAGCGCTCGGACTGTCCGACGTCACGGCGCTCGATTTGCCGAGGCGCGCACGTGCCGCGTGCAACGATTACCCGACGTTGCTGGTGCTGGACAATTTCGAGCACGTCCTGGACGCGGCGCCTCTGGTTGCGGATCTCCTGACATCGGTCGCGTCGCTGCGACTGCTGGCCACCAGCCGCGCGCCGCTCCGTGTGCGGGGCGAGCGGGAGTACGCCGTCGGACCTCTCGGGTTGGAGGCAGGCTCAGAGACGATGTCGCCGGCTGATCTGGCACGCGCTCCGGCAGTGCGCCTCTTCGTGGAACGCGTTCGGGACGTGCAACCTGCCTTTCGCCTCACGTCCGCGAATGGCCCCACCGTGACCGCGATTTGCCGACGGCTCGATGCCTTGCCGCTCGCGCTCGAACTGGCGGCTCCCTGGCTCAAAGTGCTGACGGCTGAGGATCTGCTCCGCCGACTCGAGCGCGACGTCCTGCTCCCGACCGTCGGCCCACGCGATCTCCCCGAACGCCAACAGACGATGAATGCGACCGTCGCCTGGAGTTATCAGCTCCTTGACCAGGACGAGCAGCGCGCGTTCCGCCGCTTTGGCGCGCTGCCGGGTCTTTTTCCGATCGACGCGGCCGCGGCGGTCCTTGCCGGTCGTGAGGATGCCTCGGGCGCGTGCGACGACGCGCTCCGCGCGGCGGCCGGTCTGATGGACAAGAGCCTTCTGTTGCGAGCCGAGACCTCGGTGGTGGCGACTTGTCCGCTGTACCACATGCTCGACACCGTGCGGGCGTACGCGGCGTTCGAGCTCACGGCCGCGGGTGAGCGCGACGACGCCCTGGAGGGGTTGGTCCGTTATTGCACCGGTGAAGCCGGCGACGCCGCGCAGGGGATGGTCGGACCTGCGCAGGTCGAATGGTTGGATCGCGTGCGTGAAGATCTCGAGAGCTACCGTGGTGGGCTTGCATGGCTCATCGAGCGCGGCCGACCCGTCGAAGCGTCCAACATCGCGTGGGGGCTGAAATACTTCTGGCTGATCCGGGGGCATGCGGCCGAAGGCCTCCAGTGGTATGAAGAGATTCTGACCCTGCCATCGCTTCCGCCCGCCGCCGAGTTGAGAGCACTCGTGGGAGCGGCGGTGATGTCGTACACACAGGGAGAACTCGGGCGCTCCCGCACGGGGCTCAACCGCGCGTTAGCGCTTGCCCACGGCGCCGGCGACATGGACATGGAGGTGGTCGCGCAGGCGGAGGATCTGTTCGCGCACGTCGAGCACGCCGCTGGCAACGTGAACGCGGCCCGCGATCTGTTTGCCCACAGTGTTGAACGGTTCCGCGCGCTGGCGATCCCGTCGGGCATCGGGAGTGCGCTGAGCGGGATGGCGTCGATCGCTCTCGCGACCGGCGATGCCGGCCAGGCGGAGCGCCTGCTCGATGAGGCCACATCGGTGCTTCGACAGGCCGGTCCGTGGTTCCTGACCTGGGCGCTTTATGTTCGCGCGATCCTTGCGGTGCGGCGCGGAAATCCCGACGAGGCGATCGCGTTGGTGCGGAAGAGCCTCACATCCATCCGCCAGCTCCATGACAAGTTCGCGTTCGTGTACGCTCTGGTTCCTCTCGCCGCCGCGGCGGTCCTGAAAAGCGACGACGCCTGGGCGGCGCGGATCCTGGGCGCCCGGGACGCCGTCACCGAACGCACCGGGGTCACGGTTGTCGACAAATCGGTGCATGACCTCCGGGAACAGGCGGAGCGGGAGGCGCGTGCTCGCCTCGGTCCGGATCGGTGGGCGCGGGCCTATGGGGCAGGGCGTGGGGCATCGATCGATGCGTTGCTGAAGGACATCGAAAGCGTCGTGGCCAAAGGACGAAGTCGAACGGCGGGATGATCAGAAAGCCCTGATGGATCAAAAGGTCATTCTGAGTCCCACCTGCATGATCCGCCCGTCCCCCGCCGTGTCGATGCGGCCGGGATTCGCTGCGCCGATGTTCGATCGGGGATTGAACAAGTTGACGAAGTTGAAGGCGTTGAAGGCCTCGGGACGGAGCTGCACGCCGACACGCCTGACAGGAAACGTCATACTCGCCTCCGAACTTCAGCACGTGGCCGCTTCGGCGGTAGCTGCAGCGAATGCAGGAGTGCGTCGTGCGGGATTCACGAGAACGCTCTGCAGTGCGATACTCTCCCGAGAGGAGATCGCGACATGGTCGACACCCTCGATACGCTCGTCACGTCATATGACCGTGGAACCCTGACGAGGCGGCAGCTGCTGCAGGCCCTTGCTGTGGTGGCGGCGCCTGTGGGCACTCGCGCGCAAACGACCAATGGCGGTGTGACGAAGGCCCGCACCCTGCATCATGTGAACGTGCAGGTGTCGGACGTGCCGCGATCGGAGGCATTCTATCGAACGCTGTTTCGCTTGCCGCCGACGCGCCGGGTCCAGGGGCCGGACAACCACGGACTCGATCTTCCGGGCGGCGGATTGATCATCCTGCAGAAAAGCGACAGGCCGGGCCGGATCGATCATTTCTGCGTCGGTGTCGATAGTTTCGACGCGGAACGGCTGCGGACGGCCGCAAAGACCGCAGGCCTGGAGGGTGTGCAGGGCAGCGCCGCGGACAACTTCTTCGTCAGCGATCCGGACGGCCTTCGTGTGCAGGTGTCCGCAGTCGACTGGAGCGCCTGATTCGGATTAGGGCTTACCGGCGGAACGATCTTTCTCGACGAAGTCGGCGAGCTGGCTCCTTCTACGCAGGCCAAGCTCCTGCGGCGAGCGTCGAGCATGACGCTTCCCAGGTGAACGCGCCTAGAATCGGTCAGACACGAGAAGGGACCCGACCATGCCCGACATCCTGCCGGCGATCTTCTTCGGACATGGCAACCCGATGAACGCGTTGATGAAGAACCTGTACACGGACGGCTGGCGGCGCATCGGCGAAGAGACCCGGCGGCCGCGTGCGATCCTGTCGATTTCGGCCCACTGGTTCGTGCCGGCGACCGGAGTGACCGTCAGTACCGCGCCGCGGACCATTCATGACTTTGGCGGATTTCCGCGGGAGCTGTATCAGGTGCAGTATCCGGCGCCAGGCGACCCGGAGCTGGCGCGGCGGGTCCAGACGCTGCTCGCGCCGCTGCCCGTGACTCTCGATACTTCGTGGGGACTCGATCACGGCACATGGTCGGTGCTCAAACATGTGTACCCGGCGGCCGATCTTCCGATCGTCCAACTGAGCATCGACGAAACGCGGCCACCCTCGTTTCACTACGACATCGGCCGCCGCCTCGCCCCGCTCAGAGGCGAGGGGGTGCTGATCGTCGGCAGCGGCAATCTGGTCCACAACCTGCATGCGTACGCCTGGGGCCGCCACATGCCCGACCCCTATGACTGGGCGGTTCGCTTCGAAACCGAAGCCAGGGGGTTGCTGCTCGCCGGCGACCACAAGCCTCTCGTCGACTACGAGTCGCTGGGGCACGAAGCGCTGCTCTCGATTCCGACGCCGGATCATTACCTGCCGCTCCTCTACATCATCGGCAGCCGTCAACAGAACGATCCGATCACGTTTCCCGTCGAAGGTGTCGATGGCGGGTCGATATCGATGCTGACGGTACGCGTCGGCGGCGCAATGAGATAGGAGCACGTCCGATTGAACCGCCCAACAAGAAGAACTGCGTGACGGCTGTGGCGTCGGGCGAGTCCTTCAACGGCTGCCCGCCGCTGTTGGCCTCAGTGTCGCACCGGCTTTCACGATCAAATATTTCCCCTGATACGACGCCGGGTCGATGCCCGCCACACGAGTCACTTGCCTTCCAACGGGTGTCAGATGCGTCACCTCGACGTCGACCGGACCGACATGCGATCCGAGACCAAAATGCACTGGCATCGCGTTCTGGGAGCAGTAGCCGCTCCCCGTGTCGACGATAGTCGTACCGAGGAGCGTCCGGGTGCCGGGCACATAGAGACGCACTTCGGAACCCTGTTTCGTGTAGCGCCCTTTCTCGTCGAGCACGAGGACCTGGAGTGACTGCTTCGCCCGTGCGGGTGGCAACAGGTTGCGGAACAGGAAATGATTGCCTTCGGGCTCGTTGTTGGTGACCGCGAGATCGAGCGCTCCATCCCGGTCGAAGTCGGCCCACTGGACGCCATGATCGCCGTCGTGCTTCAGGACGATCGCCGGCGTCACATCGGTGAAGTGGTCGCCGTCGTTGTGATACAGATAGTCGCGATAGTTCCGGATCCCGTTGATGTACGCCGTCACATACAGATCCGGACGCCCGTCGTTGTCGTAGTCGCCCCAGACCGAACTGACGGCGTGATACTCGCCCGCGACCCCGAGCTCCGGCGCGACGTCCTTGAACGTGCCGCCGAGATTCTTGAACAGCTCGTTTGGTCCGTAGTTCGCAACATACAGATCGAGCAGTCCATCGTTGTTGAAATCGGCCACGCTGGGGCCGACTCCGCCGTACACCGCGGGCCTGCCCGCACCGTCCATGCCGAGCTTTGCCGCGATATCCACGAACCTGCTGCCCTCGTTATGGAAGAAGCCGTTGTTGTCGCCGTCCTGGTTCGCGACGAACAGATCCAGCCGGCCGTCCTGGTCCATGTCGAACCAGACGGCGCCGACCGTCTTCCGCGGATCGGCGACGCCCATGTCCCTGGCCACGTCGCGGAAATGGTCCCCTTCGTTGTGGAACAGGGCGTTGGGCCGGTCGCGGAACGCGACGAACAGATCGACCCTTCCGTCGTTGTCGTAATCGATCCAACTGATCTGCCGCGTCTCGCCGACGAGATCGACGCCCATCTTGTGGCCGACTTCGGTGAAGTGCCCGCCATCACCGGCGTTGCGATAGAGCTTGTTCGGCACCGCCGCGTTCCTCGCGAAGCCGACGTACAGATCCATGTTTCCATCGCCGTCGAAATCGCCCCACGCCGCCGCGCGCGTGTCTTCGACATCGGCGAGGCCGGCCTGCGGCGCGACGTCGACGAACGTGCCGTTGCCCTGGTTGCGATAGAGCCGATTGAGATGGCCGCGGCGGAACCCAACGAACAGATCGGGATTGCCGTCGTTGTCGAAATCGGCCCAGCCGTTGGTCTGGGCGCCGCCCTCCTCAAACCGCTTCGGATCCACCAGCTCGAACTGCGGCTCCGCTGCCGCGCTCGCCGTCGTTTCGCGGAGCGGCTGAAGGATCAACCGGTTCCTGGTATTGGCCTCGACGGCGTCGCGGCTGAACGCCAGCGGGAAATACCTGCCTTCACCCCAGTACGGCACGAGGTCCGCGTAATGCGGGCTGACCGGCTGCGCCGAATTGCCTGGCACGCTCAGTCCCTGCGAGGCATCCCAATGGCCGACATCGAACACGAACATGAACGAGGCGCCGGACAGCTGCTTGCTGCCGGCCGCTGACGGGCTCGACGCGGCCATCACCGTGTACGCGTCGCCTCCACGCCGCACCGGCTCGATGCGGAAGAGCGCCTTCAGGGCATCGGTCGTCGCAACCGGATGGACGAAATCCGCGGTGTGGATGTCGCCCCACTTCCATCTCGTCATGTCGTCGCCCATCTGCTTCTTGAGGTCGGCGATCGCCTCGTCGAGCGCGCTGAGAAGAATCTTGTCGCGCGTCGCGGTCCGCAGGGCGTTGGTCGCGCCGTAGGCGGCGTCGGGCGCCGTCATCCACGCAATCACCCGCTGGATGTCGTACTGCGTGAATGTGGCTCCGGCAGGTACGCGCGGCGCGTACGCCTTCGGCGTCATCTTCAGGACCCAGTACTCGTACAATGCCGCAGCAGCCGAGTCGCGATCGAGCGACAGGTTCCAGGCGAGCAGCATGTCGACGCCGTGTTTCGTGTCGCCTGACGGCGCGGTGACGTTCTTCAGCAGCGGAACGAGGACGCGCGCCGGCAGCGACACGACGTCGTGCTGCAGCGCTTCCATGTCCTCGATCGAGAACTTCCGGCTCTGGCTCAGAACCTCGGCGACGCGGTCGTACCGATACGGCGCGCTGTACTCGTAGCCGAGCGGGAGCGTGTAGCCCGGCACGATTTTCGGCACGACGTCGTTGTTGGACGAGTTGTAGAAATGTTTCGGGGTGTCGAGGCTCTGCGGCAGCTGGTCGTACGGCACGAAGCCGTCCCACTCGTACTTCCCCTCGGCGCCCGGCACCGGCAGCAGGCCATCCCAGTTCTTACGAACCGGCGTCTGCGCGACACCAAGGTAGCCGATGTGGCCACCGACGTCTGCGTACACGAGGCTGTGCGACGGGATGAACCACGCCTTCGGCATGCCCGCCTTGAACTCCTGCCAGTTGTTCGCCTGCATGATGTTCAGGGAACCCAGATAGCCGGCCCCGCCCGGCTCGGCGCCCACGGAACGGAGCGCGAACGCACGATGCCGCACCGTGTCCTCGTAGAGCACCGGACCGTGCCGTGTGAACTTCGCCGCGAACTCCTGCGGCGTCGCACTGCCTTGCACCGCGATCAGCTGCCGCTCCACGGCCATGTCTTCCCACCGGCCGTTGGAGCGATAGCGGTCCGGGTTCTGCGCATCGGTTTCCTCCACATACAGGTCCTGCTGATCCATGCCAAGGATCGTGAAGCCCCACGCGATCCGATCGTTGTGCCCGATGCTGATCCCCGGCAGGCCGGGCTCGGTCGCACCCAGCGCGTTCCATCCGGGCGCGTTCAGATGGACTACGTATCGCAACGCGGGATTGACAACCTCGCGGTGCGGATCGTTGGCGAGGATCGGCCTGCCCGTCGTCGATTTGGTGGCGTCCACCACCCAGTTGTTGCTTCCCAGATCGCTCTTGATCTGATCGAGTGCCGTCGACGCGGACTGACTGCTCTTCAACGTCCATTGCAGATCGTTGGCGCCCCTGGTCACGTCCAGGATCGCCGGCGAGATGTCGTTGAGATCCAGCCCCGGCGGGACGGCGAGCTTCTTTTCCGGAAGCGTTGGCTTCAGGTCCTGCGCCTTCGCGATGCCGAGCGCCTTGATTTCGAGCGCGCGCGTCACCTCGCTCGATGCGTTGCGGGACAGCGTCCACCCGGGCATCCGCGTCAGGACCGTCTGCGCCGTCCAGACCGGCTGCGGCTGGAAGCCGAGGGTCTGGAACTCGATTGGCACTTTCTTCTCGTCGATCGCTTTCTGTATGGCCGCGTTGATCCCCTCGGCGAATGCCTTGAAGATGATCTTTCCCTCCGGGTGGTATTTCTTGAACTCGTCGTCCCAGTTGCCGCGGAAGGCGAGCAGCCGCGCGAACTTGTCACGCGTCACGTATTGCGGCCCAAGAACCTCGGCGAGCCGTCCTTCACCGTTGCGTCGCCACATCTCGAGCTGCCACATGCGGTCCTGTGCGACGACGAACCCTTGCGCGAAGAACAGATCCTCGGTCGATTTCGCGTAGATGTGGGGAACGCCCCATGTGTCCCGGAGCACCTCCACCGGCTCGGAGAGGCCGCGGACGATGATCGTCCCGGAGTGCTGTGCGATCGCCGCCCGGGCCTGGGCGGCGAGATCGGGCCGTGCCGGCCCCTGCGCGCGCGTGGGGACGACAACAGCCGCCGCCGCGACGACGGCGGCAGCGGCGGCAGCGGCGGCGAATACGGATTTGCGCGTCGTCATTCGAGTCATCACCACTCCGTCGGAAATCAGAGGTTGTGACGAAATCGCCCATTCCGAACTTCATCAAACACAAAGGCCACAAAGGACGCAAAGGGATATGCAGGGTTTGTCCTTGGTGTCCATTGTGTCCTTTGTGTTAGGCGACCCCGAAAAGAGCGGATTCTTTCACCAGCGCTCAGAACCTGAAGCGAGCGCCCCACTGCAGCTGCCGCGGATCGCGCGCGACGGTTCGCACGGCGAAGCTCGCGGAGGACATGTTGCCGCTCGGGTTCTCGTAGTTGACATGATTGAACAGGTTGTAGCCCTCGAAGAACAGATCCAACTGCGCGTGGGCACCCCAGCGCGGCGCGAGGCGGATGGCTTTCATCAGCCGCACGTCGACCAGCTGATCGCCGCTGCCCTGTGTCAACAGGTCCATCGCGATCGGTGCGCGTCCACGCGATGCGCGGAAGGCGTTGATGATCGCGAGGTTCGTGTCGTTCGCCCACCCGCCGGCGTCCTTCACCAGGCCTGCGGGCCGATCCGAATTGATGCCGTCGCCGTTGAGATCCTGTCCAGCGGTGATGTCCCAGGGATTTCCGGTGTGCAGCGACACGATCGCCGATACCTGGATGTCGTACGGGAGCTGCATGATCGACGTCCAGGAGAGGGCGTGCCGGCGGTCGTTCTCGTCGAGGCCGCGGTCGTCGTTGCCGAACGTGTGCCACGGGTCGGTGCTCGTGTTCGCGTTGTCGTTCGTGCCATCCGAGATGGACTTCGCCAACGTGTACGACACCTGGAACGTCGCGCTGCGGTACCGGCTCTTGAACGACGTCTGCAGCGCGTCGTACCAAGACGAGGTCGTCCCATCGATGAGCGTCACCGTGCCGAACTGCGGATAGGGGCGGGGGTTGGTCGCCAGCGGTCCCCTTGCCGGCAGATTCGCGTCGTGTCCGGTCTGCAGGTGGGACTGTTTCTGATGGATGCCGTCGACCTCGATGGTCGTGTTCGCCGTCAGCGTTTTCGCAAATCCGAGGGTGACGTTTTGCACTGTCGGCAGGTCCAGGTCGTCACCGGGCAGATACAGCGCGCGGCCGCCCGCCGTCTTGATGTAGTCGGAGATCGACTTGCCGCCGAGCACCGCCGTCCGGTCCGGATAGGCGCCGAGCAGGGCAGGGTTCGTCACTTCGGCGGTGAACTGGCTGCTCACGACCTGGCCGCGGATGTTGAACCACGGCCGATTGCGGACGGCGTAGACGCCCCAGCCGCCGCGGACGACGAACCGGCCGGTGCCCAGCGTGTCCCACGCGAATCCGAGCCGCGGCTGCACGTGCGCATAGTCGTTGCCCCGTGGTGACTTGACGAGATTGCTCAGGCCCGCGAATGCCGGATCGGCGACGAGCTGCGCGATGAAGTCGTTGCTGCGCAGATTGCTGTCGAAATCGTAGCGGAGACCGAGATTCAGCGTGAGGCGAGCGGCGACCCGCCAGTCGTCCTGCGCGAAGAACCCCCATTCGTTGTTCTCGTACAGCTTGCTCTGTGGACCGGATCCCGTTGTGTAGCGGAACGGCCACGTGGCCGGATCGACTGCGTTGAACGGCCGATCGGTATTGAACTCCCACACGCCAGAGCCGTAGTAGTCGGCGTCGTAATTCAGAATCTCGTGGGCGAAGCGCGTGCCGAACTTCAGCGCATGCGGAGCCGGCGCCCAGAAGAAGGTCTCGTTGAGCCGCCACCGCTTGCGCGGGAATCCTTGCGGCAGGTTTGGCGATCGGCCCGACGTGAACGACGGCCGGACCACCTGCGCGTCCGGCGTCGATTGGAACCGCAGCGTGTCCTGATCGAGATACCCCGCGTACACGGTGTTCAGCTTCGACGAAGAGATGTTCCAATTCCACGTGCCCGCGACGTCGTGCGCCTTGTTGATGTACTGCTCGGCCAGGACGTAATCCGACGGCTGCTTCAGGTTGTCGTACAGGTAGCGGACGTTCACGGCGTGGTTCGGGTTCACCTGGTAATCGACCTTGCCGTCGCCGGTAGTCTCGTTGTTGGCGTTCCCGTACACACCGTTCCACGCCGACGCAAACGGGTTCGCCGCGGGCAATGCAATGATCTGCACCGAATTCTGCCGGAGCCGCTCGACCGCGCCGAAGAAATGCGCCCTGTTCTCGAGCACCGGACCGCCGAACGTGCCGCTCACGCGCGTCGAATCGAACGGCGGCTTCGTCGTCGCGAACGCGTTCTGGGCGTTCAGCTTCGCGTCGCGCCCATAGTACGAGCCCATACCGTGCCAGTCGTTGGTCCCCGAGCGCGTCAGCACGTTGACGACGGCGGTGCCGGCACGCGAATACTCGGCGTCGTACTGGTTGCGGAGCACGCGGAACTCCTGCACCGCGTCCTGGTTCACGTTGACGACGGCCAGGCCGTAGATGGGGTGATCGAGATCCGATCCGTCAATCTGCATGGTGTACATGCTGCGGACGTTCGTACCGCCGAAGGCCGTCTGAATGCCGAATCGCGCGTCGCCCGCACGCGATGGTCCGCCGCCGGGGAGCAACTGCGCGAGGCCGACGAAACCACGGTTCAGCACCGGCAGATCGGCGAGCTGTTTCTCGGAGACCACGCCCGACAGGTCGGCTTTGGTGGTGTCGACCGCCGCCGCCGTACCGATCACCTGGATGGTTTCGCTCATCTGGCCGACCGGGAGGGTGATTCGAACCTCGGAGACGTCGCCCACCGTGAGGCGGAGCGTCCGCGCATCGGTCTTGAAGCCCATGAGCTCGGACGTGATGCGATAAGGGCCCGGCTGGAGCGCAGGTGCGCGGAACAGACCGCGATCGTCGGTGACGGCCGAGCGCTCGATGCCGGTGTCCGTCTGCCTGATTGTGACCGTGACGCCGGGGAGGATCGCGCCACTGTCGTCGCTGATCGCGCCGCGGAGTTCAGCGGTCTGCGCCGAAGCTGTTGCGGGGAAGATGCCGAGGTTTGCGAGAAGGAGTAAGAGAAGACAAATGTTGCGCACGAAAACGATCCCCCTTGCGTGACTTGGTCTCGCGGTTCAGTCCTTATACACCTTTCAACACACCCGCAGCCGAAGAAACTCCGAGCATTATCTGGTTTCATGTGCGGGCGGCGCGCTCGTGCTCAGTCGAGGTGGTTATGACGGTCGCCCGCAATCGCGGCGCGCGCCGCCTGCTCGAAGCGGGCGATCTGTTCCCGTGTGCCGAGCACCGCGACGAGATCACCTGCGGCGAGATGTGAACGGCTGTCAGGGTTCGCCAACAGCGTCCCCTCGTGAATGAGTCCCACCACCGACGGACCGATGCTGGTTCGCACTTGAAGTTCGCCCAACGTCTGCCCGCTGAACGCGCTCTCCCGAGGCACGCTGATCCAGGTGAAGTCCAACTGACGCGCGATGTCGCCGATGGGCGGCATCCGCGCACCCGGCCGGCCGGCGCCGGCGGTCAGCCCGTACCGCTCGCGGCGAACCGCGCTCGCGACCTGCAGGATCTCGAACGCCGGGACGTTGAGGTGCACCAGCGCCTGTCGCGTCATCTCGATCGCCGCCTCGTATTCCGGCGATGTGACCTCGTCGACACCCAGACCGTAGAGCGCACGAACGGCATCTGATCCCTCCGCCCTGGCGATGATCGGAACAGCCGGCTGAAGACGCCGCAGTGTGGCCACGATGAGGCGGACATCGATCAATGACGGGATGGTAACCAGGATCGCCCGGGCGTGGCTGACACCTGCGGCCTCGAGGACCACGGTCTGCATGGCGTCGCCGTATATCATCGGCAGACCCGCCACTCGCGCCTCCTGCACTCGCGCATCGTCGAGCTCGATCATCACGAAGGGGAGCCGCAGGTGCGCCAACGCATCGGCGATGGTCCGTCCGACCCGGCCGGCACCACAGACGACGACGTGGTCGGCCATTCCTCCTCGCGGTACATTGATCGTTTGCAGCGGCTCACTGACGTTCCGAGCGACAAGGCGTCGATAGATCGACGACGTGAGCCCTGACACGACCGGCGTGATCGCCATCGTTGCGACCGCGGTGTTCAGCGCGAGTGCGTACAGATCGTTCGTGATCGCCCCGGCCGAGCGGCCGACGCGCGCCAGCACGAAGGCGAACTCGCCGACTTGAAAGAGCGTCAGACCGACCGCGAGCGGCACGACCCGTCGATAACCGAATGCACGGACGACCCCGGCGAGAATCGCCGTTTTGCCGACGATCACCGAGAGGACCACGGCCACGAGCGTTCCCGCCTGCGCCCAGACGAGCGCGGGGTCGAGCAGCATGCCAACGGAGACGAAGAACAGCATCCCGAACAGATCGCGGAGCGGCATGACGTCGCTCAGCGCCTGGTGCGCGTATTCGGACTCGTTGATCACGAGGCCGGCGACGAATGCACCGATTGCCAGCGACAGGCCGAACCGCCACGTGGCGTAGCCGATGCCGAGCGCCACGGCGGTCGTCGACAGCAGGAACAGCTCGCGCGAGTTCCATCTCGCGACCGCACTCATCAATCGTGGGACCACGCGCGTGGACACGAGCACGATCGCGGCAAGCAGCACCAGCGACCGAATGGTCGCGGCGATCACGCGGACGGCGCCGCCCGTGGGGTTGCCCAGCTCCGGCAGAATAATCATCAGCGGTACGACTGCGAGGTCCTGGACAACGAGAATGCCGAGCATGACCCTGCTCGACAGGGTTCCGAGCCGCCCTTGCGCCTGGATGGTCTTCAGCACAACCATCGTGCTGGAGAGGGCGATCAACGAGCCGAACCACAGCGCCGGCCGCCATGACCACCCGAGCATGAGCGCGAGGCCGACGCCCATCGCGATCGTGAGCACGATCTGAATCGTGCCTCCGCCGATCGCAACCGTGCGCACCGGCGCGAGCTCGCGGAACGACACTTCGAGGCCGAGCGAAAACAGCAGGAGCGCAACGCCAATTTCGGCGAGCTGCTCGATATCGTGCACGTTCACGACCGTCAGTCCGCCGGTGAACGGACCGACGACAATGCCGGCGACGATGTAGCCGACGATCAGAGGCTGTGCAAGGCGCTGCGCCAGAAAACCTCCGGCCAGCGCGGCGACGAGCACCAGCGTCAGATCGGTGACGAGCTCCATCTGCACCGAGCGTACACACGCATGGAGAAAACGTAAACGGCGGTCGCCACGCCTGCCACGGCTGGGTGACAGGCTTCGATGGCCGTGCGTTAGTTGGGCCTCACGACGAGTGAAAAAAGACGATGAACTACTTGCTCCTCTTGAACGTTGTCGCCGGCGTCATGCCGGCGTCTCACCGCCAGTCCGGAAGGGACGGCGGGGCCGTAACCAAACGGCTGACGCGCGCCAACGGATCACGGAGGAAACGGTATGACACAGAGACGCAGAGAAACGAAGGTCGGGGTCAAGGCTGAGGCCGGAGTCTCAGCAGTTCGACTACGACGCGAATCATTCGACCGTGCGATGTAGAATGAGCCTTCAACTCCGATCACGTTTGGCGCGACGCGAACGCGGAGCACATCCCCTCGAGGGCGACGATGGCCGCTCATATCCCTCGCCCGTCCAGCGTTTCTGCGTTACGTTCAGAAGTCATGTCGGAACCGGCAGGCTGATCGTGCGACGAAGACGGATATCAGACGGCCTGGAGATTCCGAGGTAGCTAGGCGGGGGTACTGCTTGCACGAAATTATCGCCGCGCGTATGACTCCACACTACGATCCTGTCCTCGTCCTCGGGTCGATCGTGATTGCGATCATGGCCTCGTATGTCGCCCTGGATCTCGCCAGTCGGCTGAGCAACGAGCGCACGGCGGTTCGCTGGATCTGGTGGCTGGGCGGGTCGATCGCCATGGGCGTCGGGATCTGGAGCATGCATTTCGTCGGCATGCTCGCCTTTCATCTGCCGGTGCCGATGCGGTTCGACGGACCGCTCGTCCTGCTCTCCGTGTTGGTCGCGGTTGTGGCGTCCGCGCTCGCGCTGTTCGTCGCGAGTCGCCCGGCCCTCCCAGTGATGGTGCTCACCGCATCCAGCCTGTCCATGGGCGCGGCCATCAGCGGCATGCACTATATCGGCATGGCCGCGATGCAGCTTCCGGCCGTGGTGACCTGGCGTCCATTTCTGGTGGTCCTCTCAATTGCCATCGCGGTGACCGCGTCATTCGGCGCTCTGCACCTGGCCCTCCGGCTCCGGCGTCCCGACGGCGGATTGTTTCGCTGGATACGACTGTGGGCCGCCACAGTCATGGGCGCCGCGATCGTAGGGATGCACTACACCGGGATGGCCGCCGCCCAGTTCACGGCCGCTCCGGGGGCACCTGATGTCGGTGGCTTGTCCTTGCACACCGGCGGGCTGTCGATCGCCGTGATCAGCGGCACGATGTTGATCTTCTCCGTCGCACTCGGGGGCGCGGCATTCGACGAGCGGACGCGACTGCTGGCGCGAGAGCAACACGCGCGCCTCGACGCGGAGGCGGCCAATCGCCTGAAAGACGAGTTCCTGGCGACGCTCTCCCACGAACTGCGCACGCCACTCAACGTCATGGTCGGACGGGCCCAGATGCTGCAGGCCGTCTCGGCGGATCCGGCGAAAGTCAGGGAAATGGCGGAGGCCATTGCCCGCAACGGCGAGACGCTCACGCGCCTGGTGGAAGATCTGCTCGACGTGTCCCGCATGACGTTCGGCGGCGTGCAGGTCGAACGGAAATCGGTGGATCTCGGGGCGCTCGTCGAAGCGGTCGCCGCCGGGATCCGGCCCGGCGCCGACGCCAAGGCGATCCGCCTGCGCGTCTCGACGGTTCCGCGCGTGCCTTGCGTGATGGGCGATGCCGTGCGGCTTCAGCAAGTCATCTGGAATCTGATTGCCAACGCGATGAAGTTCACCGACGCGGGAGGGGAGATTCGGATCGTCCTGACCAGCGCGGGAACTCATGTCGACTTGACGGTCACCGACACCGGACAAGGCATCGATCCGGCCTTTTTGCCACACGTATTCGACATGTTCCGGCGGGGCGACGCGGCCATCGGCCGTACCACCGGCGGACTCGGCATCGGCCTGTCAATCGTGCGGCGACTGGTTGAACTCCATGGCGGCACCGTATCCGCCAAGAGTGCCGGAGTCGGACAGGGCGCAACGTTCACGGTGAGTTTGCCGTGCCAGACACGCGCGCGAGTCCGCAGCTTATCGTGGGCCGAGCAGCGCCAGACGGTGTGAGCCGCGCAGACACACCGACGAGCAACGCCGCGAGGCGGGATGCATCGCCGGCCCCGAATGCCACCGTATTTATGAAAGTCAGCACTTAATTTGCGGCCGCTCCGCGGCCGCCTGGTAACGAAGGTTCGCCGCCCGGCCACCCGGTCGTCACTCGGCAGTTTGAGGCGAAGCTTCGTTACGGGCCAGGGCGATGCCCGTGTGCAGCCGCTCGATGGCCAACTGCGTCAGCGCGCCGGCCACCGAAGGATCCGGTCCGAGCTGGCCATCGATCGCGAGCATCGCGATGCCGTGCACTGTGGCCCAGATGAAGCGCGCCAGTTGCCCGGTCTCGTCGGGCCGGATCAGGCTGTCGCTCTGCAGCGTGATCAGGGCATCGACGAGCACCTGAAAGGCTGCTGAGGCATCAGCCGCCAGTTCCGGATCCCGGGTGGACAGATCCCGGAAGTCCCCGAACATCACCCGGTAGTGCGACGAGTTCGCGAGCGCGAAGTGCACATACGCCCTCCCCATCGCGGTGAAGCCGGCGCGTCCACCGCCCGCGTCCGTCCAGGCCTCGATGAGATCCTGACGGAAGCGCTGAAATCCTTCGCGCGCCACCGCGGCGAGCAAGGCGGACTTGTCGGCGAAATGGCGGTACAGTGCGGTACGCGAGACGCCCAGGCGCGCGCCGACGGCGCGCAGCGTGACCGCCTCGATGCCCTCTGCCCGAATCGTGCGGGCGGCCTCCACGAGCAGCGCCCGCCGCAGATCGCCGTGGTGATAGGGGACCGGCGGCTTCCGCCGGCGGCGGTGTGTTCCGGCCATCACGGCGAGTGTATGCGCAGGTGTTGACATTGTCAACATCATCGCATAGCATATGTTGACTATGACAACATTGCGTCGATGCTGGTCGACGGACGCGCCCCTCACCGCGACCGGCCTGCTGATGGTGGCCGCGCTCGCCGCTTCCCTGGCCGGTCTCTGGCTGGACGCGCGCGTGATTACCGGCGTGCCCGCGTGGCTGAAGCCGGCCAAGTTCGCGATCTCGATCGCGATCTACGCCTGGACACTCGTCTGGGTGTTCACCTACCTGCCGGAATGGACGCGCATCCGGCGCATCGCCGGGTGGACGACGGCGATCACGCTCGTGTTCGAAGTGGCGATCATCGACGCGCAGGCGTGGCGCGGCACCATTAGCCACTTCAACGTCGGCACGGCGCTCGACGCGGCGCTCTTCACGAGCATGGGCGCGGCGATCGTGCTCCAGACTTTCGCGGCCGTCCTCGTGGCGATCGCCCTGTGGCGCCAGCAGTTCGCCGACCGGGCGCTCGGCTGGGCGCTGCGGCTCGGCATGACCATCACCATCATCGGCGCGTCGACGGGCGGGTTGATGACCGCCCCCACCAGCGCCCAAATCGCGGCCGCGCGCGCGACGCATCGGATGCCGCTGTCGGGCGCGCACACGGTGGGTGCGCCGGATGGCGGGCCGGGACTCCGTGGCATCGGCTGGAGTCGCGAACACGGCGACCTCAGAATCCCGCACTTCCTCGGCCTGCACGCGCTCCAGGGACTGGCCCTCTGCGCCGTCCTGCTGCGGCGCCGCCATCGCGATGTGCGCCGCCTGCGTCTGACCTTCGTCGCCGCCGCCAGCTACGTGACCCTGTTCGTCGTGCTGCTGGTGCAGGCGCTGCGCGGCGAATCCTTGATCGCGCCGTCTGCACCCATCGTCGTCATGTTCGGCGTCTGGGCGATTGGCACGGCGCTCGCCGCCTGGCTGGCCTGGCAGCCCGTGGTGAAACTCCGCCTGCATTCGGCCGGCGATGCATCCCCGCTCCACCCCACCGCGCTGAAAAACGCGCGGTGGGGCCCCGGCCGCTGACGGCGTTGCTCCTCCTTCAAATATTCCCGATATTGCACCCCACCGTGCACAAGACGCACGGTGGGGGCCCCGCTCTGCAGTCGTCGCGCCGCTCCGCCGGGGTCCCCACGGCGCGGACTGTGCGCCGTGGGGTGGTTCAGCGGGGCGCCTCGCCGCCCTCGGTGCCACGGCGGACTTTCACCACGGACTGCTGGCGCCTGGCGCCGCCGCCGACCGAGGTTCAGCGATCGTAAGGACTTCAATCTTCAAAATCGGAAACGGATGCCGGCGTCGATCGTCGCGCCGCCCGCGTTCAGCTTCATCGTGTCGCCGTCGGGCGACGGCAGCCTCACCGTGGCCCGCGAGAAGCTGAGTTCCGTGCCCGCGCCGACGTGCCGGCGCGCGAAGTACGTAATGCCGGCGCCGGCGTTGAAGCCCACGGCCGAACGGGTCACGCGCCTCGAGGTGGCGCCGGTGAACGTGGCCGTGTCGTAGGGGTACGTCTGCGCGATCGTGAGGTCTTGCACGAGCGATTGAGCAAGACTGAAGAACGAGGGACCGCCGCCAATCGCGAGCTGCCAGCGATTGCGCAGCGGGATCACCCACGTCGCCTGCACGTGGACGCCCGTTTCGGCGCGCGAGAGCCCGGACGCGCTGCCGGAGACCTGTCGCGGATGGTTGAACAGGAACGGATGTGGTACCGCAGACGAGACATCCCCTCTGACCGCCGGCGCGACGTACGACACGGTTGCGCCGACAGCCAGGTTCCTCCAGACGCGCGCGCCGGCACCTGCATTCAGCTGCGGCGCACGGCGCACGACGTACGTCGTGATGACCTGAGTCTGTTCGACGAATTCCATGACCTGCACCGAGTCGGTGGCGCCAACCGTCGTCGTGCGGTAACCGCCGCTGACGTTCACGTAGGCGCGGTCGGTCCAGATCGACTGTGCGCGCGCTCTCGTGGGGACCATCGCGATCAGGAAGACGGCCGATAATGGTGCGACGTACGCCAGCCAGCGGGTCCTCAACGCAGCGTCACGCGCGGTGTCGCGAATGTGACCGTCCGTCCAGCGTCGTCGACGGCGGTGAAGGTAATCTGCGTGCTGCCACGGCTGTCACCGCTCAGGAAGCTCACGCACACCGACGAGCAGGCATCTGTTTGCGCGAGCAACGTGGTGCTGCCGGGTCCGCAGGAACGGAAGAACTGGCTGAAATCCACGGGCGAGAGAGTGTCGTGCTCCTCCAGTGCGCCGTTGTGATTGAAAATGTCCCACACCCACTGGGTGAATCGAAGGTTGCTCGAACCGGCCGAGACCGTCACACCAAGGTTCCAGCTCGGTTGCAAGCCGCCGCACGGCGCCGCGGTCGACGACGCCGGATTCGGCAGCATCGTGGCGGTCGGCGCGATGCGGTCCTGGACGCCGACGGCGTCCCAGGCCTGCGTGATGGCGCGCTCGGCGTTGCTGCCGGCGCCGTACAGGTCGCGCGCGGCGTGAATGGTCGCGGCGCGCGTGAGGGCAAATGTTGCGTTCGACGGGAGCAGCACCGTGAGGGCGCGGAAGAATGCCTTCTCGATTTGTTCCCGGTTAGCCGCGCCGACGCCCTGCACGGCCAGGCCCGACGTGCGATTGGCGCCGCCTTCGATCGCCAGATAGAACGCGTGGCTGGCGATCGTCGAGTTGTAGTGCGGATCGCCCCCGATGATGCGTTGTGTGTAGTGATCGGGATCTCTCGTGGTTCGCGGGTCGGACAGGGATCGTATGAGGAGTGCGCCGGCCGGCACGGCCAGGTCGCGGCCAAGCGTGTAACTGGCGGTCAGCGGCGCGGTGCCAATCGGCTCGTAGAAAAACGCCGTCGACGCACCGAACATGTCCGAGAACGCCTCGTTCAGCGCGCCGGCGTCGCTGAACGGATACCCGTTCAGGCGCGCGGAGCTCGCGGTGACGCCGTGCGTCAGTTCGTGCGCGACGACGTCGAACGCCGCCGAGAACGGTTTCACCTCCACGTTCGGCGCGATGAACCCTTTCGGTGCG
>QHWF01000297.1 GCA_003222455.1 Acidobacteriota bacterium | reverse complement strand
TTCCGAGTAATCTCTACCACGGAGGACACGGAGGAAGAATCCTGTCGTTTTCAGGATTGGACCTCCGCGTCCTCCGCGTCCTCCGCGTCCTCAGCGGTAGATCGCTCGAGCAGCTCGCATGCGCCGACTCCGCTCAGCCAGATCAGATACGGCAGCGTAAGGCCGCGATGCCGCACCAGCGTGCCGACGTTGCCGTCGATGAACGCAGCCCCTGCGCCGATGACAAGCGCATGACCGAGGAGCAATCCGGTGACCGCGGCGTTCCGTCGAAAGCCGAAGAGCGCGCCGGCCGGCACGAGGGCGGCGAGCACATACCAGATCATCTGCTCGGGAAGATAGGCGACGGTGGTGCGCGATTGCGCGTCCCATGGCAGCGGCACCGTGACGTAGGCAACGACGCCGCGCACCAGAAAGCGCATCGTTTCCAGGAACTCCATCCCTGAGATGGCGTTCGAGTCCGGATAGAAACGCGCGTCGAGGAGCGGGTAGCCGTGACCGCGCGACACGACAACGGCACCCCAATGCTGCCGCGCGGCGCTTTGAATTGCGGCATACGTCTTCAGTTGAACGACGGGATTGCGGAAGATCACGCCAAGCAGAATCGGGATGGCGACCATCAGCGCCAGCATCATTCTCGGCCGTCTCGCCACAAAGCCGATCGCCAGTCCGACCAGCACGCCGAAACCGATGAACAGAGCACTGTTCTGTCGAACACTCTCCAGCACGGCGGCCAGCGCAACCAATCCTGCCAACGCGAGCGCCCGGCTCCGCCACGCCGTGTCGGCGGCGAGCTTGACGGCAAGAACCAGACTGAACGCGCTGATGAGCACGAACAGCGGCTCTTTCAACACCGATATGGACCACGCAAACAGACTCGGGAGAAACAGCAGGATCGTCAGACCGAACAGCGCCGGCAGACGACCGAGCGTCGTGCGGGCGAGACGGTGGAGTACCACGACAGCAAGCACGTAGAAGAACACGCCGAGCAGGCGCAGTCCATACGGCGACGGCCCCACCAATGCCTGGACGAACGCGAGCAGATACAGATGACTGGATCGACCGTAAGGTTCGAACGCATATTCAAGGTCCAGCGCATGCATCGGCATGCGCAGCGCCACGTTGCGCAGCCACAGCGACCGCTTGATGAAATAGTCTTCGTCGCCGAAGAAGCTGCCGAACGGCACCATCGAGTGGTCGGTCGACACAAAGAGGCCTGCAATCACCAGAAGGCGCAGTGCGATCGCGGCGATCACAATCGCGGCTACCCACTGCCGCTCCCTGGCATCGAGCCCGCGGATTGAATAGACGACCGCCGGCACGATCGCGACCGCGAACCACACGGTGAGCGGCGACAGCCGGTACGCGAAAGCGACCGCAACGGCGAGAACAGCCGCGACGACCATGCGCGCCGGCCTCATGCGAGCGCCTCAGTGAGAACGCGATCGTAGGTGAGGGCGACCGACTCGATCCGATAGCGTTCGACTTTGCGCCGCGCCGTTTCGATCATCCGCGTACGGAGGTCGCCGTCGGTGAGCACGCGCGCGAGCGCATCCGCGACCGCTGCGGGCTCATGGCGTTCCACCAGCAACCCATCAACGCCCGGACTGACGATGTCGCGCGTTCCCGGCGAACTGGTGGCGACGATGGGAACGCCGCATGCCATGGCTTCGACCACCACGTTGCCAAAGCCCTCGTAGCGGGAGGTCAACGCAAACACGTCCGCGCGCGCGATGTACTTCCACGGATTGGTCTGAAACCCGCACAGGTGCACGACGTCGGCGAGACCTCGCACCTGAATCATCCGCCGCAGCGCAGACTCCTCATCTCCTTTGCCCAGGATGAACAACGACGCCGGCATCCGCTCTCGAAGCAACGCGAACGCGTCGATCAGAAGAGGATAGTTCTTGGCTTCTGCCAGGCGGCCCGCTGCCACGATGACCGGCGGTTTCCATAGCGCCTGCATCGTCCGATCGAGCGGCTCCTGCGCCGCGGCGGCCACCGCCGGGAGGTCGACCGGGTTGGGCACCACGTGCACGCGCGCTGACGGTGCGCCGAACGAGTCCACCAAATCCTCGGCGACTCCCCGTGATGTGGCAACGATGAGATCAGCGAGCGCGCACCCGATCCGCATGGCGGCCGAAAACAGCCGGCGGTTCCAGCGGCCCGACCATCGATACTCCGAGTCGGTGAGGAACGCCGAGACCGGCGTCTCGACGTCGAAAATGACACGCGTGCCGACACGCGCCGCACGTGTGGCGGTCAACACGGACAGGTAGCTGAGGAATGCGACGACCACGTCCGGCCGCGCACGCCGCACGAAACACCGCAACCCGCGCCATCGCCCCACACGCGACGACGTGCCGGCGCTCTCGAGCCGGACCGCCGGCGCGACATCGCCAAGGAACGGCCCGCTCCGCGCGAACAGGTACATCGATCGTTCCCAGCGGTCGTCATCGAGCGCGTTCAGGACCTGAACCGCCACTCGTTCTGCGCCGCCGCCCGCGAGTGAAGGAATCACGAAACACACTTTCAAACGCCGATCGCGGCTGCCGGTCATGCCACCGGCAGAATCGCGGGTTGTCGCAAGGCGACGTGAAGGCTGCCCGACACGACTTCCATCATGTCTGCCGCCTGCGCCTCGAGGGTGAACCTCCGCGCGGTTACGTAACCGTGCGCGATCAAACCCTGCCTGAGCGGCGCATCGAGGATGATGCGCATCATCGCGCCGGCGATGGCCTCGGCGTCCGGCTGCTCGACGAGCAGCCCATTGAGCTCGTGTTTCACCAGTCCCGGAATTCCCGCGACAGACGTCGTTACCACCGGCAGACCGGCGCTCATGGCTTCGAGCAGGACCCGCGGAATCCCTTCGCCCGGGAGCGTGGGCAATACGAAAACGTCGTAGCCGCGGTACATCGGTAAAAGCCGATCGAGCGGCGTCAAACCAGTAAAGGACACGCGGCCGGCGATATTCAGGCGGTTCACACTCTCGAGGATGGCGGCGCGCTCATCCCGTCCGGGCCGGCCTACCGTCGGCCCGACGATGTCGAGCGTCAGATCGACGCCGCGGTCGACGAGCAGACGCACGACGTGCGGAAGCACGCGCAGTCCCTTTCGTGGATCGATCCGGCTGACCGTCAGCGCGCGTACGCGCGTGGCGCCGCACGTGTCGGCGCGGCTCGCGATGTCGCGGTCGCCGATCGTCGTCGTGGTCGTTTCGACCGGCGTCCGGCCCTTCCTCGCGTGCTTCGCCGCCAGCGCGGGGCCGTTTGCGAAGGTGAGCGCGCGGTTGACCATCCACTGGACATTCCACTCTTCGAACCCGGTGTACGCCCGCCAGAGTCCGCGCCTCAGACCGCGGTACGGGATCGACGGCAACGACGCCCGCAGATCGCCGACCACCAGCAGAAACGCCGGCCGGCGAAGCAGGCGAGCGATCGCGAACGCGAAGACGGCAGCCGGGCTCGGCACGCGGCAGTGGATCAGATCGATGCGACGTGTCCATCGGATCAGCCGCGGCAAGACGGTGGCAAGGCGTGGATAGAATTGCACCGGACCGTCGAATGGCGGCAACGGCGCCAGCGTCACGTTCGACGATCGAATGGCGGTCCCTTCTCCGGACGGTTCGCGTCGCACCGGCACACACAACGAGACTTCGTCGAAATAGGGCGCGAGCGAATCGACGTAGCGCGCAAATGATCCTTCGACCTCGCGCAGCGTGCCGTCGCGGCCGCGCCAGAACGGCATGTGATAGACGATGCCAAGCGTCACGCGGCACGCTCGCGGAGCAAACGGTCGTAGAGCCTGGCGACTGAAGCGACGTAGTCGTCGACGCCAAATTTCGGCAGCACGTCTGCGCGTGCGGCATCGGCGAGACGGCGGCCAAGCGCTGGATCGGTCACGAGGCGCGCGACGGCGCCTCCGAGCGCCGCAGCATCTCCGGGTGGAACCAGTAAGCCGGTGCGTCCGTCTTCAACCACTTCAGGGACGCCGCCGGCCGTAGTGGAGACCACCGGCACACCTGCGCCCATGGCGAGAACGAGGGACAACGGCAGACCCTCCCACAACGAGGGGAGCACGAACATGTCGATCGCGCTCAACAGATCGCCCAGGTCGCGTCGCCCGCCGAGGAAGTGCACGCGTGACGACAATGCGGCCGCCTCCACCCGGGCGCGCAGGGTGTCACGAAGATCGCCGTCCCCCACGACGAGCAGATGCACGTGCGCAAGCGCCGGAGTGTCGGCCAGCGCGTCGAGCAGATAGCGATGACCCTTCTGCTCGGTGAGACGGGCGATGACGCCGGCCACGGGCCGGTCGACAGGCACATTCAACGACCCGCGGATGGCATCCCGTGTCCGCGTGGTGTGCAGCTGCGCCCAGTCCACGGCGTTGTAAATGACTTCGACCTTTGCCGGATCGGCGTGCACCTGGCGGATGTAGAAGTCGCGAACGGATTCGGCTGAGGCGACCACACGATCGGTTCCGGGCATCAGCAGCCGCTCGGCCAGCGTATGGCTCTGACGCTTGCGCGCGTAGATGTTCACTTCGGTGCCGATCACGATCGGCACCCGCGCGAGCATCGCGGCGAGACGGCCGTAGAGGCTCGCCGTCAGGAGAAACGTGTGGACGATCTGCGGCCGCGTCTCGCGGAGAAACCGCTGAATGCGGGCCACGTCCCAGGGCCTGCGCAGGCCCGGATTGAGGCCGAGCACTCGGACCGGGACGCCCGACGCGCGAATCTCCCGGCCGATGGACCCAAGCTCGTGGATGCAGCACACCATCGGCTCGAATCGATCGGGAAGGCGGCGGGCGAGATTGAGCACCATCTCTTCGGCCCCGCCCACCTGGAAGGCGTGGGCGAGGTACACCACGCGAATGCGGTCAACGGTCATGAACCGACGTGGGCGCGGTAAAAGGCCACGGTGCGCTGCAGCCCGTCGTGAAGGGGCACGGCCGCCGTCCACCCCACTTCCCGCCGGATTCGCGACACGTCCGCGACAAAATCGCCGGTCTCGATTTGTTCGGCAAGCGGCGGCCAGTCGACCCGCTCGATGCGGCCGCCGCCGGCGATGGCCGTGATCGCCCTCGCCACGTCGATGAAGGCCGTGCCGATGCCGGTGCCCACGTTGTAGATCGGCACATGGCTTGCCGCGCGGCTGCCAAGGCACAGCAGCGCCTCCACCACGTCATCGATGAAGATGTAATCGCGGAGCTGGCTGCCGTCACCGTAGACGGTGAGCTCGCGGTCGTCGAGCGCCAGGTGGATCATCCGGTTCACGATCCCGTACTCGGTCCTGCCAGGGGGCTGTCCCGGTCCGAATGCATTGGTCACTCGCGCGACGATCGACTTCATACCGAACAGACGGCCGTACACGCGCACGTAGTGCTCGACCATCAGCTTGTGCACGGCGTGCGCGCAGAGCGGGACCGCCGGCCGGCTCTCGACCGCCGGTTCGGCGCCCACCCGCCCGTACTCGAGGCGCGATCCAATCAGCACGAGGTTCGCGGATCGGTTCTCCACTCGAAGCGCCTCGAGGAGGACGAGGCTCCCG
>QHWF01000296.1 GCA_003222455.1 Acidobacteriota bacterium | reverse complement strand
GGCATCCCTTGTCGCCGCACTACGACGACTTCCTGGCTGACTGGCAGGCGGTGCGGTATCGAAAAATGCGGATGGAACGCGCCGAGATCACGAAGGGGGCGCTCGGACAGCTGAGGCTCGTGCCGCAGTAAATCAGCATCTCGCTCAATCCAAATGATGCCTCGCCGCTTTCAGAAGCATCTGGATATTCAGTCACATTAATGCTAATGACCACGAAGACACGAAGAAGAGAAATAATCAAGCCAATAAAACCTGTCTTCTTCGTGTCTTCGTGTCTTCGTGGCAAAAAATGGTGCTGTTCACCCAAGCTGCCGGTGAAAGCAGTCGATCGGAATGATATGTGAACCGGCTCAAAATCTCGTCACCGGAACGCAGGATTTGCACAATGGACACTCCGCTGCCCGGTAGTTCTCCGGCGCCCCATACTCCGTGAGCGCGATGTTCGGGACGCCCAGATCGACGACTGCTTCACACCGATCGTAGATTTCGACGGTGGCGACGAGGGTGCCGCCGGCGGCCTGGATGAGGGCTTTGCACTTGCCGA
This sequence comes from Acidobacteriota bacterium, assembly GCA_003222455.1. GTDB lineage: Bacteria > Acidobacteriota > Vicinamibacteria > Vicinamibacterales > CAVVIG01 > QHWF01. The sequence continues at coordinate 6,818 of QHWF01000296.1, read as the reverse complement.
AGGTCTCGCCGGTGTTCCGGACATCGTCGGCGAGCAGCACGCGCCGGCCTTCGAGCACGCGGCGGTAGAACGGGCGCAGCGCGAACCCTCCCGCGGGATCGTAGTTGAACGGCGCGAAGCTGCACGGCGGATGCGTGAGGCTCCGGCGGCTGTCGAGGAGACCGGCGATGGTGTGCGCGAGCAGCGCGCCACCCGTGACCGGCCCCGCCACGACTTCGGTCTGCTGCACGAGATCGGCCGGCAGCAGATCGATCAGGTCCTGCGCAAAGCGCCAGATGGTCGCCGGCTGCCGGAACAACTGGTGCGGATTGAGGTACACGCGGCCATGAAACCCGTTGCCGTAATCGAAGTGCCCATCGCGAATCAGCACCTCCGACTGCTGCAGGTCGCGAAGCGCCCGTTCGCGAATCGCCGCGCGTCTGTCCATCCGCCCGGGCACTCCACGTCGCGCCCAACGCTTCATCACGAAGGCACGAAGATTACGAAGGTACACGAAGAGGACTTGTACACCTGCTCTTCGTGCCCTTCGTGTCTCTTCGGGTCTTCGTGAGAAGCCGAGAGCCGCGCCACGCTCGCCTCGAATTTCGGCTTCTTGCACATCTTCACATCCTCAAATCCACAGCCTCGTTGACGTACACGATCCGCCCACCCACCATCGTCGCGGCCACGCCGCCGCGCAGGGTCCAGCCGTCGAACGGCGTATTCTTCGATTTCGACCGCATCCGCGCCACCGACACGGTGACGCTCAGGTCGGGCGCGAGCATCGAAATGTCCGCCGGAGCGCCCTCGGCGAGCGACCCGCCGGCCACGCGCAGCACACGCGCGGGATTGACCGACAGCAGCTCCACGAGCCGGGCCAGGGAGACGATCCCGGAGTGGACGAGCCGGTCGAAGCAGAGCGAGACCGCCGTTTCGAGGCCGGTGATGCCGAACGGCGCATGATCGAATTCGACGCGTTTCTCGTCGTAATGATGCGGCGCATGGTCGGTGGCGATGACATCGACGCTGCCGTCGGCGATGCCGGCGAGCATCGCGTCGCGGTCGGCCTCCTCGCGCAGCGGCGGGTTCATCTTCACGTTCGTGTCGAAGGCGATTGGCGTGCCGAGCCGCTCGTCGGTGAGCACGAAATGATGCGGCGTCACTTCGCAGGTGACGCGGGCGCCGCGCGACTTGCCCCATCGCACCGCATCGAGGGTCTGGCGCGCGCTCATGTGCGCGATGTGGACGGCGCCGCGGGTCAGCTCGGCGAGCGCGATGTCGCGCAGCGCCATGATCGACTCCGCCTCGCCCGGGATGCCGCGCAGCCCGAGCGCCGACGCGTGAAAGCCTTCGTGCGCCACGCCGTCGTTTTTCAGCGTCTGATCTTCGCAGTGCTCGATCACGGGCAGGTTGAACATACCGGCGTACTCGAGGGCGCGCCGCATCAGCATCGCGGTCGCCACCGGCCGCCCATCGTCGCTGATCGCGACGCAGCCGGCCTGACCGAGCTCGGCGATCTCCGCGAGCTGCTCGCCGGCCTGGCCCTTCGACACCGCGCCGATCGGATACACGCGTGCGAGGTTGGCCTCCGCCGCCTTGTTCAGGATGTACTCGGTGACGCCGGCGTTGTCATTCACCGGATTGGTGTTGGGCATACAGGCGACGGCCGTGAAGCCCCCGGCCACAGCCGCCGCCGTGCCCGTGGCCACGGTTTCCTTGTGCTCCTGTCCCGGCTCGCGCAGGTGGACGTGCATGTCGATCAGGCCGGGACAGATCACCAGCCCGCTCGGAATATCCACGACCGCGACGCCGGCGTCCACCGGCAGATCGCGGCCGACCTTCGCGATCCGGCCGCCGTCAATCAGGACATCGAACGTGCCGTCGCGGCCGTTGGCGGGATCGACCACCCGCCCGCCTTTTAGCAGGCATTTCGGCATATGGAATGTCATCTCGAGGTCGCGCACCACGGTTCATCACGAAGGCACGAAGGTACACGAAGGCGCACGAAGATCACTTGTACAAAGCTCCTTCGTGTGCTTCGTGTGTCTTCGTGACTTCGTGAGAAGCCGTTTGAGTGCACCACGCTCGTTCCGCTCAATCGCCCTCGGCGCCGCCGGCGAGCAGGTACAGCACCGCCATCCGCACCGCGACGCCATTGGCCACCTGTTCGAGGATCACCGAGAACGGTCCGTCGGCGACGTCCGAGGCAATCTCGACGCCGCGATTCATCGGCCCCGGGTGCATGATGATGACGTCCGGCTTGGCGCGCGCGATCCGCGCGGCGGTCATGCCGAACGTGTTGAAATATTCACGCAACGACGGGAAAAACACGCCGTGCATCCGCTCCTGCTGGATGCGCAGCATCATGATGACGTCGGCATCCGCCACGGCTTCGTCCACCGACGTCGACGTCCGGACGCCAAACCGTTCGATGCCGGCCGGCATCAGCGTCGCCGGCCCGCTCACCCAGACATCGGCGCCCAGCCCGGTCAACAGCAGGACGTTGGATCGCAGGACGCGGCTGTGCAGCAGATCGCCGACGATCGCCACTTTCAAGTGTTCGATGCGCTTCTTGTGCTCGCGAATCGTGAACGCGTCGAGCAGCGCCTGCGTCGGGTGCTCGTGCATGCCGTCGCCGGCATTGATCACGCGCGACCGGCAGATGCGCGACAGCAGGTGGCAGGCGCCGGACGAGGCGTGCCGCAGCACGATGACGTCGGGCGCCATCGCTTCGATGTTCAACGCCGTGTCCACGAGCGTCTCGCCCTTCAGGACGCTCGACGCGGCGACCGCGATGTTCAGGGTATCGGCGCTGAGGCGCTTCTCGGCGATTTCGAACGACGTGCGCGTGCGTGTACTGGGCTCGTAAAACAGGTTCACCACCGTCTTGCCGCGAAGCGTCGGGACCTTCTTGATCGGCCGCAGTCCGATTTCGCGCATCGCTTCCGCGGTGTCGAGGATCAGATAGATGTCCTCACGGGTGAGGTCGGCGATGCCGAGGAGATCCTTCTTCACGCGTCCTGAATCTCCACTTCGTCGCGACCGTCGATTTCGGCCAGCCGCACCTGGACGCTCTGCAACCGCGACGTCGGCACGTTCTTCCCGACGTAGTCCGCCTTGATCGGCAGCTCGCGGTGCCCGCGGTCCACGAGCACGACGAGCTGGATGGCCTTCGGACGACCGAAGTCGATGAGGGCGTCGAGCGCCGCGCGAATGGTTCGCCCCGTATACAGGACGTCATCCACGAGGAGAATCCGCTTGTCGTCGATCGAGAACGGGATCTCCGTGCGGCGGATGAGTGGCTGCGGCCCGACCGCGTGCCGCATCAGATCGTCGCGGTACAAGGTGATGTCGAGCGCGCCGGTCGGGACGTCGTGATCGTTGATGTCCTTCACCGCGCGGGCCAGCCGGCGGGCGAGCGGCACGCCGCGCGTGCGGATGCCGACCAGCGCGAGCTCCTCGACACCGCGATTGCGCTCGACGATTTCGTGCGCGATCCGGGCCAGCGAACGCCCCATGCGATCCGCGTCCATCACCACGGGCATGGGGACACCGCCGAAAAGGCGCTAACACAGAGGACGCGGCCACCTTCGCGCCCGAATCCGCTCTTCGAGCTTCGTCGAGGTCTCGCCGGAGCGCCTCGCGCGAAGGCGGACACGGCTACCGTGGCCCGCCGTAGCTTCAGCGAAGGCAGGAGGATGCAGTACGTGTCCTCCGTGGTGGGATTGGTACTTGAAAGGAGTTCCGGGCGCATCACATCCTCTTCGCGCTCTCGCTGGAGCGCAATTAAAGAGCCAGCAACCGATTATAGCATCAGGCCGCCGCCACGAACGTGACGTCGTACGTCAAATGAGGAGGCCGTTCATGACATTCACCGCACGCGTCAGCTTCGTTCTGCTGTGGCTGGCATCGCTCGTGCTCGTCGGTGTGTTCGCGTCGGCTCAGACGCGGCGCGAGCCTGGAGCGATCATCTCGGGCGCCGACATCGGCTTCCGGCCCGACGGCTGGAACGGTAAAAGGCGCACCGGCACCTGGCTCGTGCGCATCGACGGCGAATGGGTCGAGGCCGTCAGTACGATAAGAGTGGTTCCGGCCACAGAGTAGGGGCGCCTCGCGAGGCGCCCCTACACGCGCGTATACTGACGTCCAATGGCGCTCGACGTCGCCGCGGAGGTGCTGGCCAACCTGCCGCTGTCGGCGGACTTCAACCGGCTGTCGCTGGCCGCTCCGGCGATTGCCGCCGCCACCGCTCCCGGCCAGTTCGTGATGGTGAAGGCGAACACCAGCCACGATCCACTGCTGCGCCGGCCCTTCTCGGTCTTCGAGGTGCTGCGAAGCGGTGACGGGACCGCAACCGGTCTGACCATTCTCAACAAGCGCATCGGAGCGACGACGCGGTTGCTCTACGACGCGAAACCCGGCCAGCGCATCGCCTGCCTCGGACCGCTTGGCCTCCCCTGGCCGGTGATCGACGCAGGCACTAAACGTGAAGCGTGTCTGGTTGCAGGAGGCGTCGGGCTCGCCGCGTTCGCCATTCTCGCCGAGGCGCTCGTCGCACGACGTGTCAAAACCACGCTGTTCTACGGCGCGCGAACGGGCGCCGAGCTCTTCTCGCTCGATTTCTTTCGCGAGCGCGGCGTCTCGCTCGTGCTCACCACCGAAGACGGAAGCGCCGGCGAACACGGCCGCGTCACCGCGCCGCTCGAGCGGCATCTCGCCGAGCGCCGGTCGGCGGCCGCCGTGTACGCGTGCGGCCCCGAGGCGATGATGGCCGCGGTCGCGCGGATGGCCATGCGGTTCGCGTGCGTCTGCCATGTAGCGCTCGAACGCGTCATGGGCTGTGGGCTCGGCGGCTGCTACAGCTGCGTCGTCCCCGTGCGCGGCGAAGCCGGCGGGTTTCATCACCTGCGATCGTGCATTGCGGGGCCGGTGATGAGTGGAGCGCAGATATTGTGGGAGTGAGACGGGATGTGACAACCTTTCACGAAGCCATTCTTCGTTTCTTCGTGATGAACCGTGGATTCTCGCTATCGCGTTCTGCTTGACCATGGATCTCTCCGTCACCATCGGATCGCTCCACCTCAAAAACCCCGTGATCGCCGCGAGCGGCTGCTTCGGCTACGGCGTCGAGTACGCCGGCGTCGTCGACCTGTCGTCGCTCGGCGGCATCGTCGTCAAGGGGTTGTTCCTCGAGGAGCGCGAAGGCCATCCCGCACCCCGAATCGTCGAGACGCCGGCCGGCATGCTGAATGCGATCGGGCTGCAGGGGATTGGCGTCCGGCGATTCGTCGACGAGAAACTGCCCGAGCTGCGCGCGCGGAATGCAACGGTCATCGTGAACGTCTGCGGGACGACGATCGACGAATACGTCGAGGTGTCGCGGATACTGTCGGATGCCGATGGCGTGGCCGCGATCGAGCTCAATATTTCCTGTCCCAACATCAAGGAGGGCGGCATTCAATTCGGATGCAGCCTGAGCGGCACGTTCGACGTCGTCAGCAGCGTTCGAAAGGCGACTCGACTGCCGATTTTCCCGAAGCTGACGCCGAACGTCACCGACGTGGCGTCGTTCGCGCGCGCGGCCGAGGAGGGCGGGGCCGACGCCGTGTCGCTGGTCAACACGTTTCTGGCGATGGTCATCGACATCGAGACCCGGCGTCCGAAGATTTCGAACATCGTCGGCGGCTTGAGCGGACCCGCCATCCGGCCGATCGCCGTGCGAATGGTGTACGAGTGCCGTCAAGTGGTGAAGATTCCGATTCTCGGCATGGGCGGCATCGTCGATGCGCGTGACGCGCTGGAATTCATGATCGCCGGCGCGTCTGCCGTCCAGGTCGGCACGGCCAATTTCGTCGACCCGTTCATCTGGCCGAAGCTGCTCGACGGCATGCGGGACTATTTGCAGCGGCACAGCCTTGCGCGCATCAGCGATCTGATTGGAACGGTGGACGTGGAGTCGAAGCACAAGGAATGGATCAGTTCTTAGTCGCGCTCGACGTGGATACCGTCGCCGAAGCTCGCGCGCTCGCGAACACGCTCCGCGGCGCGGTTGGCGGCTTCAAAATCGGCAGCCGTTTGTTTACGAGCGAGGGTCCGCCGTTCGTTGAAGAGCTTGCCGGACATGGCGATCGGGTCTTTCTCGACCTGAAGTTTCACGACATTCCGACAACGGTCGCGGGCGCCGTCGCCGCCGCGACCCGCCTGGGCGTCTGGATGCTGAACGTTCACGCCGCCGGTGGGGCGGCCATGATGCGCGCGGCGCGGACCGCGGCGCACGACGAGGCGGCCCGGCGGTCGCAGCCATTTCCGCTTGTGATTGCCGTCACCATGCTGACCAGCCTGGACGATCAGGCGCTCGCCGAGATCGGGATGCACGATGCGATGGCCACACAAGTCGGACGGCTCGCGGCGCTCGCCGAAGCCGCCGGGCTCGATGGCGTCGTGGCATCGCCGCATGAAATCGATATCATCCGACGGCGCGTCGGCCGCAACTTCGCGATCGTGACACCGGGGATCCGGGGCGCCGCGGACCGGAAGGGCGATCAGAGCCGCACGATGACAGCAAGCGAGGCGCTGGCCGCGGGCGCCTCGTACGTGGTGATCGGCCGCCCCATCATCTCGGCGCCCGATCCACGCGCTGCCGCGGAGCGGCTGGCGGAGGAGTGCCGAAGCATTCAGTCGAAGTGACCGCCCTCACTCTTTACACCCGCCCGGGCTGTCATCTCTGCGACGACATGAAGGCAACCATCCAGCGTGTCGCACGAGCGTCGCCCGATCCGATTGCGATCGAAGAAATCGACATTTCATCGGACCCTGAGCTCGAGCGCCGGTATGGCGAG
>QHWF01000234.1 GCA_003222455.1 Acidobacteriota bacterium | reverse complement strand
ATTGCGGGCCGCGACGAGCCTCGTCCGGTGCTGGCACGGACAGCAGCGCGTGAACCAGGCGCGCAAGCTGCTGGGGCCTGTCTACCGCCGCTTCACCGAGGGATTCGAAACCGCCGATCTCATCGCCGCAAAGGCTCTTCTCGCCTCAGTTCGTTGAGCGAAGAGAAAGTTTCGACGCGGCAGGTTACAGCGGCAACACGCCGAGCTCGACGAGGAGTGCCAGCGTCCAGACCGCGACCGTGAAGGCCGCAGCCACGACTCGCCAGCAGAAATGTCGCCGGTCAGCCGCCACGATGCCCCCCCCTACAGATACTGACCGGTGTTGCCGCGCGTCCGGAACAGCGCATCCATCTCGTCGAAGAAGATGACGACCGGCACGTCGTCGGCTGCCTTCTCCTTGGCCTTCTGGAAGACGTCGCGGATCTTGCGTTCCGTTTCCCCCACGTACTTGTCGAGCAGCTCGGGGCCTTTGACATTCAAGAAATACCCCTTGATCTTTTCGCCACGCTCCTTCGAGACTTTCTGCGCCAGGCTGTTGGCCACAGCCTTCGCGATCATCGTCTTGCCGCAGCCCGGAGGCCCGTAGAGCAGCACGCCCTTGGTGGGCCGGAGCTGGTGTTCCTTGTAGTAGTCGGCGTAGAGGTACGGCAGCTCGACGGCGTCCTCGATGGCGCCGATCTGGGCGCTCAGCCCTCCGACGTCGTCGTAGCCGATGTCGGGTACCTCTTCGAGCGCGAGATCCTGCATCTCGGTCTTCGGTAGTCGCTCCAGTACATAGCCCGACTTCGGGTCCATCAACAACTGGTCACCCGGTTTCAAGCGCAACGAGCGGAGTGGATTCGCGATGACCGCGATCTTCTCGCCGTCGGCGCGAAGGGTGACGACAGCCCGCTCGTGATCGAGGCGGTTCTTGAGCACGACGACGTCGCCCTGGATCGCCTCGTTCAGGATGAGCTCTTGTCCCGGCCGCAGCGCCTCGGTCTTGATAGCTGGGTGCAGCCTCACCCTCACCTTGCGACCTTGCGCCAGCACATCGACGGTGTCGTCGTCGTGCGCCGAGAGGTACACGCCGTACGTCGAAGGCGGGGCACAGAGCTTGCCGACCTCTTCTTTCAGCGCGGCGATCTCGTCGCGCGCCTGGCGGAGCGCATGCACCAGCTGCTCGCGCGGCGTGAACTCCTGGAGGCTGAAGTCCTCTTCGAGCATGTCGACCTGCAACACCTTCATGGCCTGCTCCTCAAGGGGTTAGGGCGACCCGGTTCCCCGCCGCCCAGACATCACCCTGGCCGGCGATGTGATAGGGGCAGAGGTCGGCCGGGCCGAGCGTGGGCTGCGCGCACAACACGCACAAGCTCATCGGCGGGCCCCACGTCGCGTGATCGGTCTGTCCATCGTGCTCCTCGTTTCGACCGAATTTGTCATTTGAGATGCGCGGCGAGGAGAGCGAGGTTACGCGCCGCCGCCGGCCCCAGACCCGTTCGACCTTCGCTCACGCGCCGTAACGCCGCGGCGGGTCGCGCCATCCCAAGGTCGTACGCGGCAACGATTGCTCGGAGGAGGTGCATGATGGGTCAGCTCACACTCGAGGAGCGTCGGCGGATCTTCATCGCGCGGCAGCGAACGTGCGACGACATCATCACGCGCCGCTCTGCGCCCACCGCGGCCCCCGGGACTCAGCATCCGGGTCTGCGCCTGAATCGTATCGTCAAGACGGTCGCGATCGCGGTGCTGCTGAGCGTGGGCTGGTTTGCCTGTCACTCCATCGAGCTCCATGTCCCCGCGTCGATCGCCGAGGCCCTGCCTCGGCTGTGACGTCGGTCGACGCATGAGCGCGAAGCCAATGGCGGCGATCGCGGCGGCCAGGACGATGACCGTCGTTGCGATGCCGAACGGCGTCGACAGTCCGGTGGCGACGTTCCCCAGCGCGTAGCCCGCACCGGTCCACGTTACCGCCCACACGAGCGCGGGGCCCCCCTGGTCGTCGCCAGCTTTATTTCGCGAAATGAGGGCCGCCGCGCGGGGTATCAGCATCGCCGTTCCGGATGTGAACGTCGCGCTCCGGGAACGCGATCTCGATCTTCGCCGCCGAGAGCGCTCGGGACACTATCCGGTCAGCAGGCTCGCCAGCAGCAGGGCGAGCACGAGTGCCGTAACGATCAGATACGTGCGGTCCCGCTGACACGCGAATGCCAGCGCCGACAGGCTGACGCGGGTGATCGGCGTGGCCAGGAGTATCAGGACGCCCAGCTGGACGATATCGCGGCTATTGAGATGCCAGGCGCCTCTCACGATGCCACCCAGCGTGGTCACGTCCGCGGGCTCGCCTTGAAAGACTCGATAGTCGGCGGCCTGCATCGCGTGCCCGAAGACGTAGAAGAGTCCGCCGAGAAGAGCGACCGCGGCTGCGAGCAAGACGCCGAGCTGCAGCACCCAGCCGAGGAGCTGCTCCATGCGCTCGTCGTTCCACGTGCGGCGTGACACGGCTCGTCAGATCCAGGCGGCCACGCCGTGGACGATCATCTCGATCGCCAACGCGACGATCACGACACCGAGCAGGGTTCGGAGCACCGCCGGCGTCGCGGCGACGAGCAGTCGGCTCCCCGTGAACGCGCCCACGAGCACCCCGAGCATCACCGGCATGGCGAGAACCGGGTCGATGTAGCCGCGACTCAGGTAGATGCCGGCGCTCGCGGCGGCGGTCACCCCGATCATGAAGTTGCTGGTCGTCGTGGAGACCTTGAACGGCAGCCGCATGATGCGATCCATCGCCAGGACCTTCAAAGCGCCGGAGCCGATACCGAGCAGACCGGACAGCAGCCCGGCCACCGCCATGAGCGCCCAGGTGAGGCCCACCCGTTGCGGGTAATACGCTGCGTGACCGTGCGCGACCGGGTACGTCGAGTTCATGTTCAGCCGCGTCGCTGTCGGATCGGGCGAGACCGGCTCCGCTGTCTCGTGTTGGGCGCGCAGCGTGACCGCCGCGGAGTACAGCAAGAAAAGGCCGAACACGACGGCCAGCGCCGAGGTCGGAATCAGCCCGGCGACAAATGCGCCGGAGAGCGCGCCCGCAGTCGTCGCGACCTCGAGAAACATGCCGACGCGGATGTTCGAGTAGCCCTCGCGGACGTAGGACGCCGCCGCGCCCGAGGAGGTGGCGATGACCGAGATCAGTGCCGCCCCGATCGCGTACCGCATGTCGACCTTGAACAGCAGCGTCAGCATCGGCACGATGACGATCCCGCCGCCAAGCCCGGTCAACGCGCCGACGATGCCGGCGACGACCGCGCCGAGCCACAGAAGTAGCGTCAGCTCGAGGACGTTGGGTGCCATGTGACATTGAGACGTCCTTGCGAGTCGTCCTGGTGGCGCCAATGGCTGCCAACGGGCGCTCGGTCCGAGGACCGGAGTGATGGCCGACGAAGTGTAACGTCCGCCGCTCGGTGCTCGTCTCAACGAGTGAGGAACAATGAAAAACCTCATCGCTGCGATCTTCGGGCTTGCCGTCACGGCGCTGGCGACCCCCGCCATGGCGTACGTCGTCGAGGTGACGGCCTCCATCGACCTGACGGATGTCGCGGACAAGGCGCAGCTGCGCCGGGCCGTGGAAGCGGCCGTCGACGACGTTCTCACAAATGCGATCACGTTCTCGCCGACGGTCGTGCAGGTACAGAACGCGCGGGTCGTCGGTGACCGCATGTACATCCTGTTGTTGATCGCCGATGCCGACGGCGAAAGGGCCCTGCAAGCGATTGCGGCCGACGGTGCCGCGCCCCGCAAGTCAGACGGCGCAGTCGACCGCAGTTCGGACGGCGCGGTCGAGTCGTCGGACTAGCGTTCGTTGCCCGCGTGAGCAGCGAAGGCCCGGATGCGACGGCGAGCCACTTCACCACGACGTTTCGGCGCGTCACTGGCGTGACGCCGACCGCGTATCGACGCAGCCGAGCCGGCAGCAACATCGCGGTCGACATGTCGCCGGCGCCATCGACGGCGAGCGCGTCGGCATCGCCGTCTTCGGGGGATCAGCCATGACCACGCCGATCGTTCGTCCCGGTCGTCGCACTCGCTCCGTTATGCGCTTCGCGAGCGTGCTGACGCTGGCGCTCGTCATCGCGCTCGCTCCGAACGCCGGGTGGGGCGAGGATCACGGTGACTCGCGGAGCAACTGGTTTCGTGTGAGCTGGCAGCCGGGTGTGTTGCCGTCGACCATCGAGGGGCACGTCGACAACACGTCGCCGTTCCGTGCGATCGACGTGCGGTTGCAAATCGAAGGAGTCGATGCCGCGAACCACCGCATGGGCGAGCGCCTGGTCTGGGCGGACGATGATGTCGCCCCGGGCGGCACGACGTCGTACTTCGCACAAACGATTCCCGGAGCGGTCGACTATCGCATCACTGTCGTCTCGTTCGAATTGATCGCCGAGGGCAGTGTCGTCGACGACGCCGAGTGACCTCGGCCTGACGCCGGCGCCGCTTCCTTTATATAGTCCACATAGTCCACAGATAGCCTGTGGCGGGCACTTTCTCGCAGCGATTGGGGATCGAAACCTCCGATGGCAAGCGCGTCGGAAGCACTGGCGATTACATTAGGAAAATCGCCCTCTCTAGGCTGTGGCCGGGCGCAAGGCATCAGCCGCTTCAGTAACTGGTTAGAAAAGCGAACGTCAGCGGCCGCGTCCACAATTCAAATCGGGCCCGCGATTTAAACCAGCGCCCGAATTCGTGCGCCCGCTGCGCCGACCGGATGGCTCGTGATGGGCACTCGGCCACGTAATAGGCCGGCGCGCGCGCCCGCCTGGCTGACTTACGGCAGACGTTAGACGGTTTCCCGCGCGCTCAAGCTCGACCAAGTGCACGTCGAGGCGCGGGAAGAGATGACCGGGCAATCCGTCAGTTCGATGAGCGGATCAGCGAGTAAACGGCGCGCTTCTGACCGCATGTCTGGCAGCGGTCGTGACTACGCCACAGCTCCAACGCCGTCCCGATCACCGTCAGACAGCGATCCGCCTCGATCGTGGAGACTCCCGCCTTTTGGCTGATGCAATCGAGACACGTAGGGCGTTCGACGAGCAATACCGCGATCAGTGCTGGCTTGTCGGGCAATGCTTGATCCATAGCGCTGCTCTTCAATGACGCCGATTAAATGACCCGAGCCAGATTCACCGAAGGTCGCGACGCGTCGGGCGCGCGCGTCAACCCTAGAGGCCAGCGGGACGGCCAAGGGAATATAGCAGAGTTTGGATCCGACGGCGACGTCATCGCGACTGCGGGCCACGCGCACGCGGGCCGCGCCACCGACGAGGCCGACGCGCCAGCAACGGCGCCGAGAGCGGCCACAATAGAGGGCTCCGTCGTAGGCTCTTGGCCCGCCCGGGAGTAGCCGCCGGTCGCGCGCCACCTATCGCGCACGGGCCCTTATAGTCGAGCCAAGACGTCAACTACACGATGGCGCTGGAATGTCTCGCCGCGCGCGGCTGGCGTGTTGCGCGGTAGCGTCCCCGTCCAGTGCTCGGCCTCGCCGTCGCGGCGTGCGCGATGCCCGCTCAGCGACTCACACGAGCAGTCTTCGACGACTGCCAGCAGGGGACCTGTGCGCTGAGCGCCTGGCTAGAACATGCGGCGACAGGTTTCGACTGCGCAGCTCTCGGCCGAATTGTAGTGCCCATCCAGAAGTGCGAGACGAATATGTCTCCGATCCTGAAGCTCTTCCTCTGGAGGATTGATGACTTGATAGCTCGAGTGTCGAAGAAGACCATTGAAAGCAAGGTGTGACATCGAATCAGGAGGCTGCGAGAGTGAGTAATTCAACCGTGGGCGACGCAGCAATCGCCGTAGTTCGCCGGAACACCGAGGAAGTACAAGGAAAGGGTAACTGGCGCGTGTTCGAGGAACTGTTCGCCGATGATTTTGTAGACCACACGCCGCAGCCTGGCACGACACCCGACAAGGACGGAGTGAGAGTGTTGTACAAGCGCCTGCGTGCCGCGTTCCCCGACTTCCGTCCCGAGATCCACTGGCAGGCGGCAGCCGGCGACCTCGTGACCACCTACAAGACTTATCACGGCACCCACCAAGGAGAATTCCTCGGTATTCCGGCCACAGGGAGGAGGATCAGTTTCTACACCGTCGACGCCATGCGGGTCGTCGACGGCAAGATCACCGAGCACTGGGGCGTCGCGACACTGCTCGACCTGATGCAGCAGCTTGGTGTCGTCCCTGCTCTCGGAGGTCAGCGATGACGACGCCGAAGGCGATTTGTCGTATATCTGACGATCGTCCAACGACGACGCGGGAGGCGCCACTGGTTCAAATCCAGCCGACGCAACGCCCTAAATTTGGAGGAAACGACGATGGCCGATCAGAGCAAGCCCTACACCCCCTTGACCACGGACAATTCCGCCCTCGTTCTGGTCGACCATCAGGTCGGCCTGATGACCGGCGTCCGGGATTACGAGACCGGGGAACTCAAACATAACGTTGTCGCCCTGGCCAAGGCCGCCAAGGTGCTGCGGATCCCAACCGTAGTCACCACCACGGCCCGCGACAGCATGTGGGGGCCGACCTTCCCCGAACTCGTGGAAGTGGTGGGAGGAGAGCACATCA
>QHWF01000963.1:1523-2859 GCA_003222455.1 Acidobacteriota bacterium | reverse complement strand
GGCGGATCCGATGCCGTCGCGTGCCTGGACCAGGAGCGCGCGCCGGCGGATGGAATTGATTGAGCGGCGCGCGACGCTCCGCATCGGCATGCCCCGGGTGCTGAACATGTACGTGTATGCGCCGTTCTTCAGCGCCTACTTCGAATCGCTGGGCGTACCGGGCGGGAATCTGGTGTATTCGGATTTCACGAGCGGCGACCTGTATCGTGAGGGCTCCGGCCGTGGCGCCATCGATCCGTGCTTTCCCGCGAAGATCGGAATCGCCCACGTTCACAACCTGCTGTTTGCGAAACACGCGAAGAAGAAGCTCGATGCGATCTTCTTCCCGATGATCGACAAGCTCCACACGCCGCTCGTCAACCTGCAGGGATCGAATGCGTGTCCCACGGTCACGGTGACGCCCAACACGGTGAAAGCGGCGTTCACCAAGGAAAGCAACGTCTTCGCCGAGCAGGGCGTCGTCTATCTCGATCCGCTGATCGACTTCTCGGATCGCAAGCTGCTCGGGCAGCAGTTCTTCCAGGCGCTCGAGCCGATCCTCGGCCTCTCGCCGGAGGAGAATGCGCGCGCCATCGAGGTGGGCTTCCGCGAGTTGGCTGCGTACGAGTCGGACCTCCGCAAACGCGCGCGCGACGTGCTGGACCAGCTCGAACGCGAAAACCGGATTGGCATCGTGCTCCTCGCGCGGCCGTACCATCACGATCCCGGGTTGAACCACGAAATCCTCGAGGAATTCCAGAAGCTTGGCTATCCGGTGTTCTCGCAGAGCACCCTGCCGCTCGACGAGGACCTTCTCGAACGGCTGTTCGGGCACGAGGTCCGGGCAGGCACGATCGGCAGCCCGCTGGAGATCCAGGACGTCTGGAAGAACAGCTACTCGGCGAGCACGAACCACAAGGTGTGGGCGGCAAAGTTCACCGCCAGACATCCCAACCTGGTGGCCCTGGAGCTTTCGAGCTTCAAGTGCGGCCACGATGCGCCGATCTACACGACCATCGAATCGATCATCGAGCGGTCGGGCACACCTTACTTCTCGTTCAAAGACGTCGACGAGAACAAGCCGACCGGATCAATCAGGATTCGCGTGGAGACCATCCACTATTTCCTGAAGCGCTACGCCGAGCACATGAACAAGCCGGCCAGCGAAGAGATCGAGCGGCAGGTGGCCGAGTACGAGCGGGGCTTGCGCGAACAACTGGCGCGCGAGCAGCAGTTCGCCGAGCTCGCCGCGCGTCAGCGTGAGCAGCACGTGCCGGCGAAGCTGTTGCCGGTTCTGGGCCAGTCGAGCGGCTCGCCGACGGTTCATGCGTCATAGCTGAGAGCTGAGAGCCTGTGA
>QHWF01000963.1:0-1388 GCA_003222455.1 Acidobacteriota bacterium | reverse complement strand
CGAAGACTCCAGTCGAACTCGCCGCTCATGGCGCCGGCAACGGCGAATGGCCGCCTGCCGGAGGCGGTCTTTCCGCATCGACCCGAGCTGCTGACGCACGATCCGTGGCCGGGCGACGGCCAGCGTCACTGGACACCGAGGCAGATCTACCGCGCCATGCACGGTTGGGCCTTTCCCTACGTGAAGTCGCGCGTCCTGCCGGGCGACTTCCATCCGATCGTCGCGTACCTGTTCACCGAGTACAAGTGCAACCTCGATTGCCACTACTGCTATTCCTTCGACAACCGCGTGAAGGGAATGTCCGAGGAGCTGGCACGAGGCTCAATCGACTGGCTGCACGACTCGACGTGCCGCGTGCTCGCTCTCATGGGCGGAGAGGTGCTGTTGCGCCCGAAATTCGTCCACAAACTCGTGGACTATGCGGCGAACAAGGGCTTCTGGATCTATGTTCCGACCAATGGCCGGCTGCTGCAGCCGCACGTCATCGATTGGCTGGCGGATGCCGGAGTGTCGACGTTCAACCTGGCCGTCGACGCCGTTGACGAAAAGCCGGGTCTGCCCAAAGCCTTCAATCCAATCCGCCCGTATTTCGACTATCTGGTGAAGAAGCAGTACCGCTACGGCTACACGGTCTTTCTGAACATCAACATCTGCCGCAACAATCTCGACGATGTGAAGCAGTTGACCGAGATCGCGCACGCCAACGCGATCTCCACCGATTACCACATCAACGAGATGCCGCTCCTCGAACAGAGCCACTTCAAACACCTCGAGAACAATCCCACCTATATCCGTCAGGAGGATCAGGCGGCGGTGGACGAGGTGTTGGACTGGCTGATCGACAAACAGCAATCAGGGTACGGGATGACGAATTCGGTCGAGCGGCTCGCGCAGATGAAGCAGTTCATGCGCGGGGAGCTCGAGCCATGGAACTGCCGCGCCGGTCAGAACACGGTGATCATCCGCGTGGACGGCACACTCGCGCCATGTTTTCCGATGTACTCCGCAACGTATGACTGGGGCGCGGTCGGATCACCGAAGTTCGAAACGGCGCAGCTGCGCCAGATGAAGCAATCGTGCGAGCGCCATTGCTTTTCAACGCTCAATCACATCGTCGGGTACTGCTACAACGATCGACGGGTCATTCACTGGCTGCTCAAGCAGGCGCGCCACGGATTTCAGGGCATCCGCGGAAATTTCGAGTAATGCGCAATCCGGTGTCTCTCAGCGCGATGCCGCGGCTGTAGCGCGCTGGTACTTGGCCATCAACTGACCCTTTGCCAGAATATGGCCGCGCATCGCGCCTTCCACCTCCTGCTGCGAGAGACCTGGCCGGCCGAGGGAATCGACGTCGAGCGCGTACACTCGGAACACGTATCGATGTGCTC
>QHWF01000233.1 GCA_003222455.1 Acidobacteriota bacterium | reverse complement strand
TACGCGCAGTACAAGCTCGGGATCGCGCACTTTCGCCAGATGCGCGGCGCCCAGCGCGACCAGACCGAAACGCGCGAAGCGGTCAAGGAGCTGCAGGCGTTCGTCGATCGCTATCCGAACAGCAGCCTCATGGCGGAGGCGCGTCCGAAACTCCGTGAGGCGCGCGATCGTCTGAGCCAGAACGACTACATGGTCGGGTATTTCTATTTCCGGCAGCGTTGGTACCCGGGGGCAATCAACCGGTTCAAGGCATTGCTCGAACAGGATCCCGGGTATACCGGACGCGATGCCGTCTACTACTACCTCGGCGAGTCGCTGGTGAAACAGAAGCGGGAGGCCGAAGCGCTCCCCCTCTACGAAAAGCTCGTGAGCGAATTCGAGCGAAGCGAATATCTGGTGGAGGCGCAGCGGCGGATCGCAGAGCTCAAACAGGCTCAAAGCAAGCCGACCGGAGATTAGGGCGAGGATCACGATCGAACGCAGAGGGCGCAAAGGACGCAAAGAAGAACAGTTTTTCTTGGCGGCCTTCGCGGCCTTTGCGTCGTCGTGGGACGAACGTCACGACGCGAGGGCCTATGCGACCGATTCACTCTGGAATTGCCACCGTGCTGCTCATGGCCGCTTTCACGCCGCTCCACGCGCAGACCGGACCGGACGCGCTCACGCCCGGACAGATTGCGCTGGCATGCGCACCAGCCCCGGCTGCTGAACCGCCGGCCGAGGCGCCACGACTGCTTGGCGCTCAGGACACACTGCTCCACACCCTTCTCGCTCCGCAGGATCTCCTCGTCGTCGGCGGCGGCACGCAGGCGGGCCTTCAGCTTGGACAGCAGTTCTTCATCCGGCGGCCGCCCAGTGCGTACACGGGTCGCCCGGGCGGTGCGTACATGGGTCGCGCCTCGGGTCCCACCGCTTCCACGACCGCCGGCTGGCTCCGGATCGTCGCGCTGAACGAGACAACGGCAATCGGCGCCGTTGAACACGTGTGCGGCGCCATCTTCCGCGGCGACGTCCTCGTACCATTCGAAGCGCCTTCGGTCCCGGCTGATTCCGATGACGATGCCGCAGGCGAGCTCGATTTCACATCGCTGGCGCGTGTGCTTGCCGCGCCAGAGAATCATGTCTCGGCGGCGCCGGGCGAATATGTCGTCATCGATCGAGGCCGCGATCACGGCATCGAGGCGGGAGCCCGACTGGCGATTTACCGCGATCTCCGTGCGCCCGGGATGCCTCTCGCGGCGCTCGGTGAAGCGATCGTGATGTCGAGCGGAACGAGTGCGGCCGTCATCCGGATCACCCGCGCGCGCGATGCGGTGCTGACAGGGGACTATCTGGTACCAAGGAACCAATCTCAGAAGTAGTGCAGGCATTCAGGCCTGCGCTACGTAAGGCCGGCACGGTCAGACTTCACACTTCAGACTTCAGACTTGAACCTTCCAGTTCACCCGACCTTCCGATCGCTCTGCCGCTCGGACAGCGGAAAAGGCTCGAGCCGTGGGTTGATCAAGACATTGAAACGCCGGAAGTAATCGGCGGCCGACACGAGCGCGGTGATGACCACAAGCCAGAGCGCCGCCTGGCCAATCCGATTGAGAAAGAAGACGCGGCCCTGGCCGTGCTGGCCAAGAATCAGCGCGAGGATCGCCACCACCTGCGCCACCATCTTGATCTTTCCGAGCGGCGACGCCGGCATCGCAATGCCTCGTGCGTACATGATGCTGCGCCATGCGGTAACGGCGAACTCACGGCCGATGATGACCGACACCATCCAGGCCGGCGCGAGATCCATCTGCACGAGCGACACGAACGCGGCCAGCGTCAGCAGTTTGTCGGCGAGCGGATCGATGAACTGTCCGAACGGCGTGATCTGTTTGCGCCGCCGCGCCAGATAGCCGTCTGCCCAGTCGGTGAGCGATGCGAGCCCGAAGATCGCCGCGCCGACAAATTCGGTCGGCACGCCGAGAATCTGACGACCCTCGAACTTCGTCAACATCACGACGACGAGCAGCGGCACCAGGCAGATGCGCGTGACGCTGAGCGCGTTCGGAAGGTTCATGACCGCCGTCTCCGCATGATAACATTGCTGGTTGGCATGAAGGCGATCCTGCTCGCGGGGGGCAAAGGTACTCGGCTGCGTCCGCTGACCATTCACACGCCGAAACCGATCGTCCCGATCTTCGACCGGCCGTTCCTGCACTACCAGCTCGACCTGCTCAAGCAGGTACCCGAGATAGACGAGGTCATCCTGAGCCTCAACTACCAGCCGCGCCGTATCGAGGAGATCTTCGGCGCCGGCGACAGCGCCGGCATCGCCATCCGGTACGTCGTCGAGCCGGCGCCGCTCGGGACCGCCGGCGCCGTGCGCTACGCGGGCGAATCGCTGCACGAATCGGTGGTGGTATTCAACGGAGACGTGCTCACGGAAGTGGATCTCGCGGCCGTCATCGCGATGCACCGCGAGCGCAAAGCGCGCGCAACCATCGTGTTGACGCCGGTCGAGAATCCGAGCGCGTACGGCCTCGTCGAAACGGATCGACAGGGCAACATCCTGCGCTTTCTCGAGAAGCCGAAGCCGGATGAAATCACGTGCGACACCATCAACGCGGGCATCTACGTCCTCGAACCCGATACGTTCGATCGCATTCCCACCGGCATGCCCTACTCGATCGAGCGCAGCTTCTTCCCGTCGCTGATCGAGCGCTCCGAGACCTTTGTCGCGTACGTCGATCGCGGCTACTGGATCGACATCGGCACGCCGGAGAAGTACATGCAGGTGCACCGCGACATCATGGACGGCCGCTTCAAGCCGCGCCATGGCTCGCCGTTCAACGGCGCGCCCGCGGCCTGGGTCTCGCCGCACGCGCGCGTGGAAGAAGGCGTCGAACTGACGCCGCCCTGCTTCGTTGACGATGGCGCCGTCATCAAGACGGGCGCACGAATCGGTCCCTACAGCGTCGTCGGACGGCAGTGCCATCTCGAGGAGCACGCAGCCGTCGAGCGGGCGATCGTCTGGGCGAATACGAGAATCAGCCAGGACGCGACGGTCAGTCGATCGATTCTCGGCCGGCATTGCCATATCGGCCGCCGCGCGCACATCGACGACGGCGTCGTGCTCGGCGACAAGTCGGTGGTCACCGACTACAGTCGCTTATGAGGCAGTCATGAGTTATGAGAAAGCCGTGAAGGTCGATCCGGCGATCTTCAAGGCCTACGACGTCCGCGGTGTGTACCCGGCCGAAGTCAACGAAGACACCGCGCGTGCCATCGGTGCGGCGTTCGTCGCCTACCTTCATGCGAAGCGAGTCGCCGTCGGCCGCGACATGCGCCTGTCCTCGCCGCCGCTGGCCGCCGCATTCATCGACGGCGCGACCTCCCAGGGCGCCGACGTGACCGACTACGGCATGATCGCGACCGACATGTTGTATTTCGCGGTCGCCCGCGACGGCCACGACGGCGGTGTCCAGATCACCGCCTCGCACAATCCGAAACAATACAACGGGATGAAGATGGTGCGCCGCGAGGCGTTCCCGCTCAGCGGCGACGAGGGTCTGGCCGAGATCCGCGAGATGATTGGCGGCGACTCCATCCCGGCGCCGGCGCGGCGGCGCGGCGCCGTCACGACGAAGAACGCGCTCGACGAGTACGTCGATCACGTCATGTCGTTCGTCGATCCGTCGATCGTCCGGCCGTTCAACGTCGTGCTCGACGCCGGCAGCGGCATGGGCGGACTCGTCGCGCCGAGGCTCTTCGATCGGCTGCCGTGTCGCACGACGAGGCTGTGCTTCGACATCGACGGCCGCTTTCCGAACCACGAAGCCAATCCACTCATCGCGGAGAACCGCCGCGACATCGTGGAACGCGTCATCGCCGAGAAGGCGGATGTGGGCATCGCCTGGGACGGCGACGCGGACCGCTGCTTCTTCATCGACGGGACGGGCGATTTCGTGTCCGGCGACTTCATCACCGCGCTGCTGGCGGAAGCGTTTCTGTTGAAAAACCCCGGGGCCAGCATTATCTACGACCTCCGCGCCAGCTACGCGGTGAAGGACATCGTCGGCCGATACGGCGGCACGGCGATGATGAACCGCGTCGGCCACGCGTTTTTCAAGCGCCGGATGCGCGAAACCAACGCCATCTTCGGCGGCGAGGTCACGGGACACTACTACTTCCGCGACAACTTCTTCGCCGACAACGGTTTCATTCCCGCCATCCTGATCCTCGAGCTGATGTCGAAGAAGGGGCAGCCGTTGCGCGACCTGCTGCAGCCGCTCGCCAGCCGGTACTTCATTTCGGGCGAAATCAATACCAAGCTGCCGAGCATGACGCTCGTGCCCGAGAAGCTGGATCAGATTGCGGCGCGGTACAGCGACGGTCACCAGTACAAGCTGGATGGCTTGTCGGTCGAGTACCCGGAGTGGCATTTCAACGTCCGGCCGTCGAATACCGAGCCGCTGCTGCGGCTGAATCTCGAAGCGACGACCCCGGAATTGATGGCGGAGAAGCGCGACGAGGTCGTCGCGCTGATTCGGTCGTGAGTTGTTGAAAAGAAGCCGGTCGACATGGGGCGGATGGCCTTGAGCGTCGGAGTGGGGTCGTTCGCTTTCGTCCTTGGCATGGTCCTCAGGAAAGGAGGCGCCGAATGAGCGGCGCTGTGACCTCGGCGTTGACTGGAGCCGTGATAGTGCTGATTGGTTTGCTTATCGTGCACTTCACCCCATCCAGAGCCGTGGACAAGCGGTCCAACGGATCCAGCGGGAAAACATGAGGGGTGCCCTGACGGACCAGACGTGGGAAGCCGGTCCACACGCGTGTCGGTGCTTCCCCGCAGCATGGCCGGGTTCTCTCCTCGCCCTGATGGTCCGGTTGGATCGGGACGCAGGGAAACTGGCGTCGGCCGAAAAAATTGGAGCGGGAGACGGGGATCGAACCCGCGACATCAGGCTTGGGAAGCCTGCGTTCTACCGCTGAACTACTCCCGCTTCACCCTCGATTCTATCAGCCGTTGGGGTTGAAGCGGTAGCCCACCCACGGTTCCGTGACGAGATACTTCGGCGTCGACGGATTCCCATGAACACACGCAAGTACTCGGGCTGCTCCTGCGACGCCTCGCCCCAGACGGCTTCGAGCAGCGTGCGATGCGTGATGACGCGGCTGGGATGGCGGGCGAGATACACGAACAGTTCGAATTCCTTTGGCGTGAGCCGCACTTCCTGACCGCGCGCGTGCACGCGGCGCGTGCCCAGATCCACGCGGAAATCGCCCACCTCGAACGCGGCCGCGTCCGCTTCGCCTCCGCTCCGTCGCAGCGCGGCCCGCACGCGCGCCAGCAGTTCGTCGATGCCGAACGGCTTCGTCACGTAATCGTCGGCGCCCGAATCGAGGGCTTCGACTTTGCTGCGCTCCTCGCCTCGCACCGACAGCACGATGATCGGGACGTTCGACACTTCCCGGATGCGACGGCACAACTCGACCCCGTCCATATGCGGCATGTACAGGTCGGTGATGACGAGCTCGGGTCGCCATTCGGTGAAATTCGACAGCGCCGCTTCGCCTTCGGCGGCCGTCCGCACCTGATACCCCTGACTGCTCAGCACGGTGCGCAGCACGCGTGTGATCTGCGGCTCGTCGTCCACCACGAGCACGCGTGACTTCTCAGATGTGCCTGCGATCATGCCGATGCTCCTTTACTTCGAGCCCATGGCTTCCGCGTACATGTCTCGCTCTACCGCTTCCACGGCTGCCGGCAGGATGATGACGACGGTCGTGCCAGTACGGGTGTTCGCGGGCTCGATCCAGATCTGGCCCGCCTGCGCCTCCACCAGACGTCGCGCGATCGGCAGCCCCAGGCCTGCGCCGCCACGCCGGCTGTCGACGGGTTCGCGTCCCGGGATCCGGAAGAACTTCTCGAACACGCGGCTTCGCATGTCGGCCGGAATGCCCGGCCCCTCGTCGGTGACCGTCAGCCGCACGTGGCCGCCATCGGCACGCGCGGCCCGCACCTCGATCGTCGTGCCGGTCGGGGCATATTTGCTCGCATTGTCGACGACGATGTAGATGGCCTCGGCCACCGATGGCGAGTCGACGGACACGGGCGGCAGATCCGGATCCAGCTCAACAGTCACGAGATGATCGCGCGTGATGGTATCGGCGCGCAGCAGCCCCGCGCGCACGATGTCTTCGAGGGGCACCGCGCGCAGGTGTGGCAGCGGCGGCGTGTCGGGCTGCGCCGCCGACGACAGCCCTTCGATGAAACGGTTCAGGCGATCCGATTCCTCGTCAATCACCTGGAGCAGCTCCCGGCGGCTTTCCTCGGGCAGCTGCGACACGCCCGCGCCCCTCGATCCAATCATCGCCGTGACGGCCGCTTTGATCGCCGTCAACGGCGTGCGCAGGTTGTGCGTCAGCGCATCGAGCAGCGCGGCCTTCAACGCTTCGTTCCGCCGCGCAGCTTCGGCCTCGCTCGCCCGATCGAACGCAATCTGCAGCTCCTGATACAGCCGTTCGATCTCCCGCCGTCCGGCCTGGGCTTCCGCCGCGCGTCGTTCTGCCGCCGACGCCAGCTCGCCGCCCACCACCGCGATGATGATGAACGAGATGAGCGCCGCCCAGTCGCTGGCGTCTCCGACGTTGAGACCGCCGGGCGTGATGAAGTAGCGGGCAAAGGCGATGGCGGCCACGACTGAGGCCGCCAGAGCGGGGAGCGCCCCGAGGAAACGGGCATCGAGCAGCAGCACGAGCAGAAGCAGCTGCGCCGCGGTGGCGCCGCTGACGTTCCGGCCGATGAGCTCGAGCAGCACAATCGCGACGCCGACGGCGCCCGTCGCGATGACATAGCTGCGGATGCGGCTCACGCCCTTGATTATGGACTGCTTTATGTGCTTGTCGCTGCGTTTCACAAGCCATCCGCCTGACCGTCCTCCTTCCGCGCGCGCGGCCGCTTCCGCGTTGACTGTCGCGTCACATTCAGCGAACATTGAACGATGGTTCACTTTTCGAACCATCGTTCAAAACGGCGGGCCGAGGCCCGTCGCGTCGAGATTCTCCGTGCCGCCGCGCAGATTTTCCGCAGCCGCGGTTTCGCCGCCGCCGGAATGCGCGAGATCGCTGGCGCCGCCGATCTCTCGCCCGGCAACCTCTATCACTATTTCCGCGGGAAGGACGAGCTCCTGTTCTTCTGTCAGGACCGATCGCTCAATCGCCTGCTCGCGGCGCTGCGCGCGGCCGCGGCCGACCGCCGGCCGATCGTCGAGCGCCTGCGGGCGCTGGCCGCCGCGCACGTGCTCTGTTTGATCGCCGACGTCGAGGGATCGGCGGCACATCTCGAAGTGGATGCGCTCCCGGCCGCGCTGCGCCGGGTCATCGTCGCCAAACGCGACCGCTACGAGCGCGGCGTTCGGAGCCTGGTGACGGCCGGCCTCCGCCGCGGCGCCTTGCGCGCGCGCGATGCGACCGTCGCGACCAGAGCGTTTCTCGGCGCGCTCAACTGGACCGCCCAGTGGTTCCGGCCGGACGGCCGCCAATCGGCGGAGGAAGTCGCCGGAATCGTCGCCGATTTTGCGGTCGCCGGCCTGCAACGCCCTGACGCGCGCACCGGCGCCCGTCCCGACACGGTTGCGGCAAGGACACCACACGGCAACCCTCATGACACCACACGTTCACATCAGGCTGACGGTCAACGACGAAGCGATCGACGTCGCGTTCGCCCCTTACAAAACGCTCCTCGAGGTGCTGCGTGAGGATCTGAATCTCTGCGGCACGAAGCATGGCTGCGAGCTCGGCGAATGCGGCGCCTGCGCGGTGATTCTCGACGATCAGCCCGTCCTCTCATGCCTCGTGCTTGGCGTCGAATGTTCGGAGCGGCGCGTCACCACCGTTGAAGGTCTTGCCACCGACGGCCGGCTGCACCCGCTGCAGCAGACATTCGCCGATCTCGGCGCAGCACAATGCGGCTACTGCACACCAGGATTCCTCGTGATGGCCAAGGCGCTGCTCGACGAGCATCCGCACCCGACGCGGGATCAGATTCGCGAAGCGCTCTCCGGCAATCTCTGCCGCTGCACCGGATATCAGCAGATCTTCGAAGCCGTCGAGGCCGCAATCGTGCAGCCTGTCACCCGGCCGGCGAGGGCCACGGCCTCAACAGCAAGCGCCAGACCTGTAAAGGCCCGCTCATGAACATCATCGGCAAACCACGCCGCCGCGTCGACGCGCGGGCGAAGGTGACGGGACAGACGAAGTTCGCCGACGACATCATGCTGCCGCGCATGCTTCACTGCAAGCTGCTCCGCTCGTCGGTGCCGCACGCGCGCGTGGTACGCGTCGATGCGTCGCGGGCGGTGGCGCATCCGGGCGTGCACCTGGTGCTCACCGGCCGCGATTTTCCAATCCCCTACGGCATCCTGCCGGTCAGCCAGGACGAGCACGCGCTCGCCACCGACCGCGTCCGCTTCGTGGGCGACCCGGTTGCGGCGGTGATCGCGCGCGACGAACTGACGGCGTTCGAAGCCCTCGATCTGATCGATGTCGAGTATGAGCCGCTGCGCACGTTCGCCGACCCGCTGGAGAGCCTGGCGCACGACGAGCCGCGCGTGCACGAGTACGGCGACGCGGGGAACATCCACAAGATCGTGTCGCTCGCGTTCGGCGACGTCGACGCCGCGTTCGCGCGCGCCGACCACGTGTTCGAAGACACGTTCTTCTATCAGGGCAACACGCACCTGCCGATCGAGCAGCACGCGGCCGTCGCCGCGCTCGACCCCGACGGCAAGCTCGTGCTGTGGTCGAGCACCCAGACCCCGCATTACGTGCACCGCGCGCTGGCGAAGACCCTGGCGCTCCCGGCCGCACACATTCGCGTCATCGCAACCCCCAACGGCGGTGGATTCGGCGGCAAGAGCGATCCGTTCCATCATGAGGTTGTCGTCTGCAAGGCGGCGGTGCTGCTCGATCGTCCGGTGAAGATCTGTCTGAACCGCGAAGAAGTGTTCTATTGCCATCGCGGCCGCCATCCGGTGCTGATGCACTTCAAGACCGGGGTCAGGAACGACGGCTCCATCACGGGGCTGCAGGTGCGGACACTGCTCGACGGGGGCGCGTACGGGTCGTACGGCGTCGCCAGCACCTTCTACACAGGTGCCCTTCAGACGGTCACCTACCAGATTCCCGCGTACCGGTTTCAAGGTTGCCGCGTGTTCACGAACAAGCCGCCCTGCGGACCCAAACGCGGACACGGAACGCCGCAGAGCCGCTTCGGGCAGGAAATTCAGCTGGACAAGATCGCCGAGCGGCTGGCGATCGATCCGGCCGATCTCCGGTTGCGGATCGTCGAGCAGCCTGACACGTTGACCGCAAATTACCTGCGCATCGGCACGATCGGCCTTGCCGAGTGCATCCGCCGTGTCACCGACGCTGCCGACTGGCGCGCACGGTTCCGCCGGCTGCCGATGGGCCAGGGTGTCGGCCTCGCCTGCTCGTCGTATCTGTCGGGCGCCGGCCTGCCGATTTACTGGAACGACATGCCGCACTCGGGCGTGCAGCTCAAACTCGATCGAAGCGGCGGCGTCACGGCCTTCTGCGGCGCCACCGAAATCGGGCAAGGTTCCGACGACGTGCTGGTCGGATGTGTGGCTGAAGTCCTCGGCATCGATCCGATGGACGTTCGTGCGGTCACGGGCGACACCGACCTCACGCCCGTCGATCTGGGATCGTACTCGAGCCGCGTCACCCTGATGATGGGAAACGCGGCGATTCAGGCAGCGGAGCGCGCGCGCGACCGCCTCGCGGAGGCCGTTTCGAAAAAACTCGGTGTCCCGGCGGAGCGGCTCGTGTTTGCCGAGCGGCGCGTGTTCGACGCGGAGCACCCCGACACCGGCGTTGCGTTCAGCGAAGCGGTCTGCCTGGCCGAGGCGATGTTCGGCACCATCGGGACGACCGGCTCCTACACACCGCCCCGGTCCGCCGCACGGTTCAAGGGCGGTGGCGTCGGACCATCGCCCACGTATTCGTACTCGGCGGCCATTGTCGAAGTGCACGTTGATGCACAGACCGGATGGATCGACGTGCCGCGTGTATGGATCGCACACGATATCGGTCGTGCCCTCAATCCACCGCTCGTCCGTGGTCAGGTGGAAGGCAGCGTCTATATGGCCCTCGGGGAAGCGTTGATGGAAGAGCAGACGTTTCGCCGGCTCCCGCCACGCCTCTCCAATGCGCTCGTGCACAAGTACCCGTCGATGCTCGAGTACAAGAGCCCGACCTCGCTCGATATGCCCGAAGTGTTCACCGAGCTCGTCGAACATCCCGATCCGCGCGGGCCGTTCGGAGCAAAGGAAGTCGGCCAGGGGCCGCTGCTTCCCGTGATGCCGGCGGTCGCCAACGCGGTGTACGACGCCATCGGCGTGCGCATCGACGAAGTTCCAATCACTCCAGACAAGATTCTCAAAGCGCTCGACGCAAAAGCCGCCGGGAAACCCGCGCGATTCGGACCATCGGGCTTCCCCGACATCGCCTGGCCGGAGACGCTGCAGGTGCCGCCGCCCTGGGAAGGGGGAGACGGACACGCCATCAACGAACGCGAACGAAAGAGCGCGGGTCGAACGCCCGCCACTAAGGTGGTCCCGTCATGATGCGGCTTCCCTCTTTTCGATACCGCGCACCGCGGACGGTTCGGGAAGCCGCCGAGATGCTCGCCGACACCTCGGCCGACACCATGCTAGTTGCCGGCGGCACCGACCTGCTTCCCAATATGAAACGGCGGCAGCAAGTGCCGGCGACCCTGATCGGATTGCGGA
The DNA here is from genome assembly GCA_003222455.1 of Acidobacteriota bacterium. Taxonomy (GTDB): domain Bacteria; phylum Acidobacteriota; class Vicinamibacteria; order Vicinamibacterales; family CAVVIG01; genus QHWF01. The sequence continues at coordinate 2,896 of QHWF01000233.1, read as the reverse complement.
ACGTGGCGGAGCTGCGCGGCATCAGCAACGGTGAAGGTTTGACGGTGGGAGCCGCTGTGACGCTGGCGGCGCTGCTTCGAAATACGGACGTGCGTGCCGGATACACCGCGCTCTGGCAGGCCGCCGCGCAGGTCGCCACGCCGCCTCTTCGAAATATGGGCACCATCGGCGGGAACCTGTGTCTGGACACTCGATGCAATTACTACGACCAGAACTACGAATGGCGCAAGGCGATTGACTTCTGCATGAAGAAAGACGGCGCGATCTGCTGGGTGGCACCGTCGAGTTCGCGATGTCTCGCTGTGTCCTCGGCCGACACGGTTCCCGCGCTTCTCGCGCTCGGCGCGACCATTACGCTCACAAGCGCCGACGGAATCCGCCAGATTCCGGTGGCGTCGTTATATCGCAACGACGGCATTGATTATTTGACGCGAGCGCCGGAAGAGATTGTCACCGCCGTGCATCTGCCGCGCCTCGATGGCTGGCGCAGCGCGTACTGGAAGCTGCGACGGCGCGGCGCCTTCGATTTTCCGGTTCTGGGCGTGGCGGCTGCGGCGAGACTCACCGCAGATGGACTGGTGGAATCGGCGCGGATCGTCCTGGGCGCAATCGCATCGAGCCCGCTGGATGCCCAGTCGGCGGCGGGCGGGCTCGTCGGCCAACGTCTGACCGACGACGTGATCGCACGCGCGGCCGACGATGCGGCACAGCCGGCGCGGCCGATGGACAATACCGATTTCACGCTGCACTGGCGCAAACGAGTCATCCGCGATTTCGTCAACTATGCGTTGCGGGAGATCCGCGGCGACGACATGCGGGACGTCCGTCGCCGCGTGGCACGGCAGATGCTGATGTGAAGTGATGTGAAACGGCAGGAAATTTGCGGCGGTATAAGAAAGCTGTCGGGACGCCCCGTCAAGGCGCTACGGCCTCCCGACAGACACGCTACCATCGTCGCGGACAAAGGCTCCGTCGCGCGTCCGCGCAAGAAATCGGGCGTCGACCAAAGCACCGAGCACCGCATCACACGCCAGCTCATCGAGCCGCCACAGACGACGTGCTTGCTCGGGCGTCAGCCGAAGACCCGGCATCTCGATAAATTCTCCGCGGACCCGTCGGACAACCTCTTGGATGCCTCGGTTTGTTTCGGCCATGATGATCCTCGATTCCCAAAAACACCCCATCATACGCCCTCACACACAATGCCAGGCTGGAATCGAAGACCGTGTATCAAACTCGTCAGTTTGCCGAGGAAAGGAAACGCCGCGCCACGAAAAATGTTCAGCTACCAGAGGGTGTTGCTGTTGCGAGTTGCGAGCCAGTAGTCCTCAAGCTTTCTTGCGCCTCCGTTCTGCCCAGTACTTCTTCATCCGTTCGGAAACCGCTTTGCGAGCCGACGCGGACATTCGCGATCGACGGCGGCGCCGCCGGGTCGTGGCCGGCGTCTCGGTCGCGGCGCTCACGTTCGCGCGCCCACGGCCTCCCCGGAATAGATCCGGGAACGCCCGGCGAATGGCCGCTTCTTCCAGACGAAGTTCCTCGAGTCGTGCGCGAGCCCCGAGTCGGGCGAGGCGCTGCAACTCCTGCCGATTGAGATCTGCCACAAAACCTCCTTGATAAGACGGGTCAAAAGGCCCTACCGACCAGAACGGTAACCTGTGCATCGTAAACTGCGCACACGTACGTGTAAAGGTTGGGGTGTCAATAACCACCCACAGTGACAGAACTCGATCGTTCCTGGCTGGCTTCTTTGACGATCCTGACGCTGGCGCTCGCACCCACGCGTGTCGCGCCGGCGGCGACCATGGCTTTGACCGCTTCGAGGTCGCGAATACCGCCGGCGGCCTTGACCCCCATAGTGGCGCCCACCACACGGCGCATCAATGCGACATCGGCCGGCGTGGCGCCGCCCGGTCCGAACCCGGTGGAGGTCTTCACGTAGTCGGCGCCAGCGGCCTTTGCAAGCGTGCACGCCGTCACCTTTTCATCGTCGGTCAACAACGCCGCCTCAATGATGACCTTGCTCACCACCTGGCAATCGCGGCACGGGGCGGTGACGGCGTCGATGTCGTGTTCGACGGCGCGCAGATCGCCGGATTTGAGGGCGCCCACGTTGATCACCATGTCGATCTCGCGGGCGCCGTCGAACATGGCGCGGCGCGTTTCGTACCCCTTGACGTCGGCGGTGGTGGCGCCGAGCGGGAATCCGACCACGGAACAGACGCCAACACCGCTCCCCGAGAGCGTCCGGGCGCACAACGCGACCCACACCGGGTTGACGCAGACGGTCGCGAAACCGAATTGTGCGGCCTCGCGGCACAACTGTTCGATCTGCTCACGCGTGGCATCGGGCTTCAGCAGCGTGTGATCGATCATCGCCGCCACGCCTGCCGGGGCGCCACCGGAGGCGTGCACGCCGACGCGCGTGGCACCCGCCTCGAGCACGCCCTGCAGGCGATTCGGGCAACAGTCGTCGACGACCGAATGGCATGGGCGATGGCGATGGCCATCTCGCCGACGATCAGATCGATCAGGTGCTGCACTTCCTCGCGCGTCAACTTTTATTCCACTGGCGCCGGGGTCCCACCGCCTGCACCCCAACGCGGCTGCCGTGTTGGGGGCCCCGCCCCAGCGCATGGCCGCAGCGCTGATCCAGGCGACCGCCCAGACCGATCTGGAAGTGAATGGCTTTTTTCCACTGGCGCCGGGGCCCCACCCCCGGCGCGAACTGACGCTGATGCGTCGACGGCGGCTTTGCTTGGCCGCCCCCTGGCCCCGCCGCCTGCACCCCAACGCGGCTGCCGCGTTGGGGGCCGCACCGCCGCATGGCTGCAGGCGCCCTCCCTGACCCGACCCGACTCACGCGGTCTCCCCGACCTTCCCGACCCTACCTGAC
>QHWF01000232.1 GCA_003222455.1 Acidobacteriota bacterium | reverse complement strand
AAGAACACGTTGTTCTTGTTGCCGTGGCAATAGCCGCACGTGTCGAACACCTGACGCGGCGTCGCCTGGTTCTGCGAGAAAATCTGCAGTTGCGCCGGTGTCGGATCCTCCGGTTTTGCCGCCGGGTTTTTTTCCCACTCGCTCGTCACCGCCACGTGCGCCGCCCCCGGACCGTGACACGCCTCGCACCCGATCCCCATCTCCGTCCACGTGGTGGCGTACGTGTTCGTCGCCGGATTGAAGTTCTTCGCGAGGTTCGTGGCGTGACAGTTGACGCAGGTGACGTTCCAGATCTGACGCAGGTCGTGATCGGGATCGTCGGGAATGGGCGTGATCTCTTTCCAGTCCACCCAGCGCTTCGACTCGTTGTGCCAGAACACGGGCAACACGTAGATCCGGCCGTCAGGGAGCTTCGAAAGATACCCTTGAAAGCGGCGGGCCCCAAGCGTGTAGTGGACTTCGAACGTCCCGCTTCTCGAAATCGTCACGAAGTAATGGCCGTCACGACTCTCGAACGAGTACGCGCGACCGTTCTGGCTGAATTTGACCGGGACGGCACCGCGGCCCGGCGCCGCGGGGGCGCCGAAGTCACCCTCGATTCGCGCGTCGGCAATCGGCTTCGTCATCTGGACGTGAAGCGTCCGCCGCCAGGTGTCGTACGACGATTGATGGCAGCGCTGACAGGCCGGCGATCCGAGATATGTCGGTTGCGGCGAAACGAGAGGCGCCTGGCAGCCCGTGGTGAAAGTCCAGCGTCGCACCGAGGGCGGCGATGCGCCCGGCTGGCAAGGCGCGACGAGCGAGAATACCGGGAGTATTTGAACGAGGAGCAACGCAGCCAGCCGGGATGCAGCGCCGGCCGAATGCAGCTGGAGTTTCACCACGGGCTGCTTAGCGCGGGAGACGGACGTCAGGACTGCCAGCGTCGCGACGCCAAGCGGGACGCGAGGCCAGGGCATTCAATAACTATAATGCCGCCTGTGACTCCCCGGCCGCTGAGCTACGTCAGAAGCGCAATCGAGGTCTGCGTCTGCCTGGCCGTCGCAGCCCCCCCACTCGATGCGCAGTTGACCGGCAGCGCGCGCACGGCACTCGCCATCGTCGAAGACGCGCGGACGCGCCAGCCCGTGCTCGATGTCGGCGTCGATGATTTCGTCGTCCAGGAAGACGCAGAGTCGCGCGAGATCCTATCGGTTCGCGCGGCCGATTATCCCGTGGTCTTGATCATTGATACCGGTGGGTCCAGCGACGATCTGCCGCTCGTCCAGAAGGCAGCGAAACGCTTCGTCGAACGTCTCGGGAGCCAGCGACCGATCGCGATCGGCACGTTGAGCTCACCCACGCTGCTTGCCGGGTTCGACGCCGGCCGGACCGAAGTCTTCTCGAAACTCGACGAGCTCGCCGCAACATCACCCGCCGACAATTCCGTGCAGCACACCGCGCGCCTCGCAACCGGGACGCTGGCGTCAGCCGGTTCTCTCTTTTCGTCGATTGTGATTCTCGTAGCGAGTGCGGGCGACGACATCGGGCACGGCGCCGCCGTTGCCGAGGAGCCCGATGCCACCGCGTCGGTCGCCGCCAGCGGCGCAATCCTCTACGTCGTCGCGATGCGTCCGCCGCGCTCCAATGCAACGAAGTCGGAGTGGAGCGGCGAGGCGGCGCTCCGCGCGCTGACCGAGCAGAGCCGTGGGCAGTTCGTCACGATCTATACCGCCGCGTCGTATGAGGCGGCGCTGGATCGAATCGCGGAGCGACTGGCGAGCGAGCTGCTGATCGAATACCTGGTGCCGCAGCAGTCGAGAGCCAAGGACGTGAAGGTCGGGGTGCGTCTTCCCGGCGCCCGGGTGCGGGGGCTGGGCGTGGCACCGAGATGAACTTCTGAAACGACACGACATTCAACGCAGAAATCGCAGAACACGCAGAGCAAGCATTTTGTTCTGCGAGCTCAGCGAGTTCTGCGTTGATCGTGAATCAAGCATCTTCTTCGTGTGCTTCGTGTCTTCGTGACCTTCGTGTCCAAATAAAGTCGCTTCGTGTCCTAGCGTCACCAGACGAATCGGAACCCGACCCTCGCCGTGCGCGGCGCGAGAATCGCTGTCGGCTTCAGGTAACTGGTACCGGTTGCCCGGCCGATCGTCTCGGACGCGTGACTGTTGGTGAGATTGAAGAGATCGAGGAAGAGACGGAGCTGCGTGTTCTGCGCCAGCTTGATCGATCGCTCGGCACGCGTGTCGAACACCCAGATATTGTCCTCGCGGTTCGCATTCGCGGGCTCGAGGTAGATCAACGTGGCCGCAGCGGCTGCGGGCGTGCCACCTGAGACTGCCAGACCTGATCCCGCTGGCGCCACGATAGTTCCCGTCCGCGCGAAGTTCACACCGGACTGGTGACGCAGAATCGGCGACAGGCGGACGCCATATGGCGCATCATATGTGCCCGATGCCTTGAACTGCCACGTCGTGCGATGTTCCGCACCAGGCTGGTTCGGTGTGTTCGGGTAGTTGTTCGGGAAGTTGAACAGCCAGGTGTAGCTTCCACCGAGCGACATCGAGAACTTGTCACCATACCGTTTGTTGGCCGATGCCTCGACCGTCTTGTATCGTCCGAACTCCGGAAGGTTCGCGACATAGCGCGTCGTCGGAAACGCGGCCTGGGCCGCTGAAGACACGCCGTACATCGTCAGATTCCGATCGTCGGCTGTCCCGCGCAGGCCGTCAACGCCGATATCGACGAATGTGAACGGCGTCGTGTAAGCGCCGATCGGCCGATCGAGTTGATAGTTGTCGCTGATGACGTCGTCCTCTGTCTTGTAGACAAAACCGGTCCGCACCCCCATCGTATTACTGACCTGACGTTCCAGCCAGACGCTGGCCTCGTGCGAATGTGGCGACTTGATGTTTGGATCGAGCTTGATCGCTCCCTGCAGCGCCTGAGCCGTTGGATTCGCGCCTTGCTCGCCCGGCTGCCACCGCTTGTCGCCTTTGATGCAGCCGGCGCAATCAGCCTGATCGTTCCATGAATAGGTGACGGACTTGTTCGCGATGTTCGGGTTGGCGTTCTGCGAAATGCCGACGCCGGGATTGTGCCAGTAGAATCCGTAATTGGCCTTGATCACGGTCTTCCCGGTCCGGCCGAGATCGAACACGTAGCCCAGACGCGGAGCAAAGAGATTGTTCCAGGTGTAAAGGCTGGTTTCCGCGAATTGCGCCGCCTGCACCGTCGTGAATCCGACGGTCGCGCCGAGCTGTTCCTGCGCCGGCAGCCATCCGTGATACCGATCGTAGCGGACGCCGAGATTGACGGTCGATCGGCCCCACGCCCACGTGTCGTTGACGAACGCGCCGATTGCGTCCAGCGCGGCACGCGAGGTGAGATTGCCCTGGTCGTTGTCCTTCAGGCTGCCGACATGCTTCGCCGTCGGGAACCCGAAAATCACCTGGCTCGAGACGCCATTCACGTACACCTGTTCGATGTTGCTCGTGCCGCCCCGGCGTGACGTGTAGCCTTCCCACGATTGTTCTTTCAACAGCTCGCCGCCGAACTTGAACGTGTGGCTGCCCTTGCCGCTGTCGAGGAAGTACGTGGCCGCCGCCGTCGTCTGCTTGCGATCGCGATCGAGCTGTTGCGCCTGGTGCGCGCCTTCAGAGATCAGCGCGCCGGTGTCGTGCCAGAAGAAATTGTCGGGACTATTGGTGATCAGCGGGAAGTAATATCCGAAATCGCCATAGCGCGCTTCGACGTAGAGCTTGTCGCTGACCGTGCCGTTCCATTCACCCTTGTACACCCAGCTGCCGGAATCCTGCGCGTACGTCTGTTCAGGCGACTTGTACGTGTAGGTGTTGAACGGCAGCCGATTCGGCTGGATCTTCTGTCCCCACTGGTAGTACCCGATGAACTTGTTGTTGCGGTTCATCTGATACGTCCCTTTGCCGACCGCATTCCACAGCTTCGTGTCGAACGTCTTGTCGAACTGGAAGTTCGGCTGCGCGACCTTGTTCTTCTGTTCGCGATAGGTACCGAAATACCACACCTTGTCTTTCTTGACCGGACCGCCGGCATTGATGTCGTGGTCGTAGTAGCCGGTGATTTCGTTGCTGTGCGGGCGAATGGCATTGCTGCCATTGCTGCCGTTGAAGGCGGTCGATGCCGTGTACGACGCCGGGATGTTCGCTCCGACGAACGAGTTGTTGTACCAATCGATGTGGTACTCGCCCGCGAACCGATTGCCGCCCGATTTGGCGATGAACTGGCTTTGCACACCCGGGTTCGGCATTTCGGCGGTTTGTCCGCTGGTGCCCAGGAACGCTTCGTCGAGCGATGCGTAGTCGAAGTAGAAGCCCGCGCCGCCGGTGCCCTCCGTGGTATTGATCCCCTCGATCAACACGCGAACCTGACCGTTGAAGCCGTATGCCGTGTAACCCGTCTGCGTCCCGGCTCGATTGCCGCCGACGTCGATGCGGCTCATTTGCACCGAAGGCGTCACCGCGAGCAAGGCCCACATGTCGCGCCCGTTGGGCAGCGACTGGAGCTGTTCGAGCTTGAAGTTCTGCTGCACCCGCGTTGTCGACGTATCGATCACGGGGGATTCGCCGGTCACGGTGACGGTTTCCTGCAGCGACGCGACCGCGAGCTCGACGTTGAGCGTGGCGGTGAACCCGAGCCGGATTTCGACGCCTTCGTTCTTCCGGGTGTTGAAGCCGGGAATCTCGAACGTGAGCGTGTATGTCCCGGGCGGGATGGCCGGGAAGCGGTACTGCCCTTCCGCGTTGGTCACCACCGTCTGGACGCCCATCATCGCGGGGCTGTTCGCCGTGACGGTGACGCCCGGAAGAACCGCACCGCTCGTGTCCGAAACCCTCCCGTTGATGGTGCCGGTGGAGCTCGCGCCGCCACCCTGAGCAAGGACCTGGGTCGGCACGAGCAGGCTCGCCGCCAGCAGGGCGACCAGAACGTAGAACCCTCGACCTTTCATGGATCCTCCTCCTTCAGTCGCCGATTACCTGGCAATCGACACGAAACGCTGCCTTTTTGGTCGCTGAGCTTACCAACGAAGCGCTCACCAGGCAACGATCTATATAAAGGTTTTGAAAGCGGAGCACGCTCGACGCCGCATGAAATCCAATTTATTGAGGCCGTGAGTCCGTTTGGCACGTTCCTTTGCGGCCTTTGCGGCCTCTGCGTTCCGATCGCCAGCACATACCATAATGCGAGTGACATTGCCGGCCTGGCGGACGCTCATCCTCGCCATCGTTCTCGTGCTGCTCGCCTGCGCGGTGCCCCTGATCGTCTGGCGCCGCTCCGCCGTGCCGGCCGTTCAACACGCGGCCTGCCGCGATTGCAATGTGCTCCTGATCACGATCGACACGCTCCGCGCGGACCGCGTGGGAGCGTTCGGTGGACCGGCGTCGTTGACTCCGGTGCTCGATCGGCTCGCCTCTGAAGGATTGCGCCTGACACGCGCGTACACCGTCGCGCCGCTGACGCTGCCCGCGCACACGTCGATTCTGACGGCCGTGTCCCCGCCGGTTCACGGCGTGCGGACCAACGGGCTCTTCCGCCTCGGTCCGAAGCTGCCGACCCTCGCGACCGTGCTGAAGGAGGCGGGATATCGAACCGGAGCGTTCGTCGGCGCCTTCGTCCTTGACGCGCGGTTCGGATTGAATCGCGGCTTCGATGAGTACGACGATCGGTACGGCGAACAACATCCGGGCGACGACACTGAGGGCGCCGAGCGCCGCGCAGAAGAGGTGATCCGCCCCGCGACGGCGTGGATCACTGAGCAGAGCGGGTCGGTCCCGGGTCCCCCCGCGGGGCGAGTTCGCAATCCGCCCTGGTTCGCCTGGATCCATCTGTACGATCCGCACGAACCGTATCGTGCGCCCGAACCCTATGCATCACGCTTTGCGCCGTACGACGCAGAGGTTGCCTATACCGACGCAATGCTCGGCAAGCTCCTCGCGGATCTCAGGGCAGCCCGGCAGCTCGATCACACACTGGTGCTGGTTGCGGGCGATCACGGTGAGAGCCTCGGAGAACGGGGCGAGCGGTCGCACGGTGTGTTCGCGTACGAGGCGACACTGCACATACCCTGGATTGTGTGGGCGGGCCCTCGCCTGCGTGCCCGCGCGTGGGACGGCGTGTCACGGCTCATCGATCTGGCGCCCACCGTCCTGGACCTC
>QHWF01000231.1 GCA_003222455.1 Acidobacteriota bacterium | reverse complement strand
CTGAATCCGCTGCGCCATGGCGATCCATTGTTCGAGGCGACGGCCGGCCGCGAACAGGACAGCTTATGGACGTACATGTTCGACGGCCCGTTCGCGGACCGCGGCGCGTTCGACGCCTCCATGGCACGGATGGCGACGTCGGAGGATCCTTTCTATTTCGCAATCGTCGACCGCAGATCGGGCGGCGCCACGGGACGCGCCGCGCTGATGCGCATCGAACCGGCGCATCGGGTCATCGAGGTCGGCAGCATAGTCTACTCGCCGCGTCTGCAGCGGACACGCGGCGCCACCGAAGCGATGTACCT
>QHWF01000230.1 GCA_003222455.1 Acidobacteriota bacterium | reverse complement strand
GAACGGACGCCAGCGAACATCGCTGTCGGGCGTTCACGCGCGGCCGCGGTAAATCGGCGGACCAGCGTATCCTCCGCCGAAGGCGGTCAGCACAGCACGACATTCAACGCAGAAACCGCAGAGCTCGCAGAAACCAGGGCGGTTTTCTCTGCGGGTTCCGCGAGTTCTGCGTTGATCGTCGTGGGCGAGCCACCGCTCAGCGCGCTGCGATGCGTGCGAACCAGTCCTCGTACGCGCCAATCGTCTGGTCGAACCATCGGGTTAGCAGGCTGCTGAAAAACGCAGCCTGAAGTGAAAAGTTAAAACAGAAATGTTATTAGTAGGCGGAAAATCGCACTTTTCTGTTTTATCTTTTCAGTTTTAACTTCAGGTCGGCGCCTTTTTCAGCGACCTGCTAGGTCTCGGCGTTCGGCGACGGTTGACCGCGCTCGAACGCCATCAGATCCTGCAGGACCGCTTCTTTCACATGTTGACGAGAAGACTGCTCCCGGAAGGCTGATGCTTCACAGATGCTGTGCGTGGACGAGTGCGTCGATGATCGCCGTCAACGATGCCCGCGGCTTGCCGTGAAGGCTTCGCGCAATCGCGCCGGTCATGTTCGCCACCGCGAAGCTGATCCCATTGAGGTTCCGTTCCGGCGGGACACCGTCTATGGGGCGTGCGAAGCCTGACGCGCGAAAAACCGTGGCACCCTCAACCTCGAGCACACGATGCATATCCCGTGGGCATGTCCAGTCGAGTTGTACTGGAATCACGCCCGGCAGGCTGCCGGGCAGCCAGCGCACACCCCCATCGTCACGCGCGGCGACGATGAACAGGCCGCACGCTGCGGCGCGTTCGATGGCGGCGCGCAACACGTCTTCGTGCTCGGGCCGCGAAGTGCCAAGACTCAGGTTGGCCAGGTGCATGCGGGCATCTGCGGCCCAGTCGATGGCACGAACGAGGCTGGTGATTTGCGTCGAGAGCGTGCGGTCGAAGACCTTCACCGCGTAGAGCTCTGCGTCCGGCGCCTTCTCCTTGATAGCGGCTGTGACAGCGGTTCCGTGGCCGAGCCGATCCACGTAGTCGTCGTGCAGTCCACCGTCCTGGTCGATGGCGATTCCACCTGCGACGCCGCCGATGTGCGGATGGCCGGCGTTGACCCCGCTGTCGATAATCGCGACTCGAATACTCACTTCCGGCACCAAGGACACAAAAGACACAAGGGAAAATGCACGAATTTCCCTCGTGTCTCTTCAGGACTCCGCGACGGCCCTAGCCACGACGATCAACGCAGAACTCGCGGAACCCGCAGAGAGAAACCGGTTTTGTTCTGCGAGCTCTGCGATTTCTGCGTTGAATGTCGTCGCTCTGGAACGCTAAGGCCACGAAGCGGCCTGTGCGTTCGATCGGTAAACGGCCCCTCTCGATCACACCGCGGTCACACCGGGATCGGACAGCGCGATGACGCGGTCGGCGCGGCTCGCCAGCTCACTTCGATGCGTGATCACGATCGCGGTGCGGCCGCGCATGACCGACTGGTATCCTTCGACGACCTGACGCTCTGACACCGGATCGAGCGCGGCAGACGGCTCGTCGAGGATCAAGACCGCCGGGTCGACGAGAAATGCGCGCGCAATCGCCACGCGCTGGCGTTCGCCCGCCGACAGCGCCAGCCCGCGCTCCCCCACGATCGTCCGGTACTTCTCCGGCCATCGATCGATGAGCTCTCCCAGCGCCGCCTGCCGGGCTGCGTCCGCCACCTCCGTATCGGTGGCGTCGGGGCGGGCGTATCGAATGTTCTCGCCGATCGTTGCGTGCAAAATGCACGGCTCCTGCTCGACCAGCGCGACATGACGCCGAAGATCCCGCAGCGCAACCGATCGGAGGTCGTGACCGTCGATGCGGATCGTGCCGCGATCGGGATCGATCAGCCGCAACACCAGATCGGCGATGGTGGATTTGCCGCTTCCACTCGGGCCGACAATCGCGACCGTCTCACCGGCGCGGACCGAAAACGACAGCCGGTCGAGCACCGGCGCCCCACGATCGTACGACACGGTCACATCGTCGAACTCGATCGCGCCGCGCACCAGGGGCAACGGGACCGCGGACGGCCGCTCCTGCACTTCCACGCTCTGATCCAGAATGTCCGAGACGCGCCGGAGCGAGACCCGGACGGTCGCGAGGTTCGCGTACATCCCCATCAGCGCCTGCAGCGGCGGCAGCAACCGCATCTGGTACGCCATGAACGCGAAGAACGTTCCGGCCGTAATCGCGCCGTGAATCACGCGCAGGCCGCCGTACACGAACACCGCGCCCGTCCCGGCCGTCATGATCAGTCCGGGCAGGCCGCCAGACAGGTAGGTGACGAGCTGCATCGACATCAGCGCCCGTACGAACGCGGCGTTGCGCTCACGAAAACGCGCCACCTCGCGATCCTGGGCGTTGGCGCCGATCACGAGTCTCGTCGCCTGGAGGGTTTCGATCAGGAAGCTTCCAATGTCGGCGCTGCGCTGTCGGAGCACCGCCACCTCGCCCTCCAGCCGCGTCCGATAGCGCAGGAGCGTCCACACGCCAAGCGGCGCCGTGGCGATCGTCACGGCGAACAGCCTGACATCCAGCCATGCGAGCATCACGACGGTCCCGATCAGGAACAGGACGTTGCCCACCCACGCGAGCGCCGTCTCGCCGGCGATGCGCTGGATTTCGCCGATATCGTTGTTGATGCGCGACAGGATGTCGCCGAGGCGCGTGCGCGCATAGAACCGCGGCGACAGCCGCTGCAGGTGACGGTACATCTCGAGCCGCATGTCGAACAGGATGTCGGCCGATACGCGCGTGTATCGCAGGCCGCTGACGATGTTCACGAGGAAGCTGGCGAGGCTGACCGCGGCGAAGAAGACGGCGACGCGAACGAGCGTCGCCGTGTCGCGGCCGATCACCGCCCCGTCGACGAAGTCGCGCGACAGGAGCGGCAAATACAACGCGAGCGCCGTGCTGAGGCCGCTGAGGGCCAACACGAGCGCGAGGCGGCGCACATAGGGGACGATGAATCGGAGTGCGCGGCGCAGGTCAGGGTGAATCAAGGTGCCGGCATTCCACCACGGAGGACGCGGAGGACAGGAGGAAAAATCCTGCCGCATTGCTCGAGCCCTGATTCCCGGCTACCGAAAGAGAAAGAATCCTCGCGTCGTCAGGATTCGCCCTCCGCGTCCTCCCTGTCCTCCGTGGTGGCAAACTACTGCCCCGCGCTGCTCGACACCTGCGACGGCGTGTTCGGGAACACGAACAACTCGGTGGTCATGTCGCCGTCGAGCGTGATCGTGCGCATGTACTGATAGGTGTCGGCGTCATACAGATCAATCGTGTTCCCGGCAACGTAGATGTACAGCACCTTGCCATTCGAGCTCGTCTTGAGCCCCATGCGCGGGCGCCCTTTGAACTCGGTCCGGCCGGCGAACCTCCGGTGCTCGAGGTCGAACTTCCAGAACTCGTACCGGCCGATATCCTCGAACAGGCCGTAGGCGACCTTACGGTTCGGCGCCATCGCGAAGCTGACGGCGTGTAGAAATCGACGGTCTTCGCCGCCAGATTCACGCGCGCAATGCCCATCATGCGGCGGTGCTGCACCGGATCGGAGACGCTGAAGATTCCGGTGTAGAAACCGGGTTCGTCGTTGAACACGTCGCGCGAGCCCATCTCGAGCCGGCCGAAGCCTTCCTCGATGGGCTTCGACAGCTCCCACTTGTCCACCTGGGTGAAACCGCTCGTCTCGTAAATCAACACGTCCTGATCGGTGAACAGGTACATCAGTTTGCCGTCGGGCGAGAACTGGATGTTCGCGTTCTGCCGCTCTTCGCCGTTCGGCCACGGAATGGTGCGGACGATCCGGTGTTCCTTCAGGTCGTATTGCACGAGGGTCGGCGAGCCGACCTCGAACCGATCGACGAGCTTCGTCGCCGAGGCCGTCACCATCATGACGAAGCGCTGCAGCGGATCCGGCTCGACGCTCCGGATCCGCACTTTCCTGTTGCCCTCGCTCAGGCCGAAGGTATCGACCGTCTTGCGCGCGGCGATGTCGAGGATTTCCACCTTCTCCATCGCGGCCTCGACGGTGTAGAAGCGCTTCCGATCGCGCGAGAGCGCCGTGCGGCGGGGAATCCCCGACTGAAACGGAATCGTGCCGACGATTTTCTCCGTCGCCTCGTCGATGATCCAGAACTGCTTCGGATAGGCGCCGATAATCAGCGTGCCGTTGCCGGCCGCGGCGGCGGCGGACGGTCTGGATTTCTGCGCATGAAGCAGCGCGACGCCGGCAATCATCAGGACGGCCGAACCAAGAGCGAGCCTTTTCATGATGGTCACGGGAAAATGAGATCGATCCTGCGCCAGTCCTTCTGGGCGGCAGCGCATTTCGCCGTCCAGTCAGGCGCGTGATTCAACTGGTCGGGTACCTGCGCCGGCCAGTAACAGCCGATGTGACAGTCGAACAGGTCGCGCTCGACCGGCTGGCACAATCCCGCCGTGCCGCCCGTGCGATCGGCCTCCCATCCGGGCGAGAATACGAGCGAGCACCCGATCGGAAAATGCGGCGCCTGCGGCAACCCATTGCGCTGCAGCGCCACGACATCGTGATCGGTGGCGCGCTCGACGCGGACCGCTTTTCGATTGACCGCCCTCAAGTGGTTCATCACGATTCCTCCCGTCCGGCTGAAGCCGGACACTACCGGAGGTTACGACACGCGCTCGCCTTCCGCTTCGTCGCGATCGAACTGCGTCAGGAACGCCGGATTACGCTCCGACAACTCACCGTAGATTCTCAGGCACACGTCGGTCCAGCCGCGGATCCAGTTGCAGTAGTGCAGGTTTGGCCGCGTGGTCTCGCCGTAGCGCGTGTGCGCCTCATGATAGCAGCCGCCCGAGCACAGCGGCCTCGCCCAGCAGACGTGGCAGTCGGTCTTGTTCGCAATGTGATGCTGCTCCAGAAACGTCCGTTGCGCCTCGCGGTCGATGCCGTCGTGCACCGTCCCGAGCCGGTGCGCGTCGGAGCCGGCAAACCGGTGGCAGAGCGCGACGTCGCCATCGGTCGCCACGCCGAGCAGCCCGAGCCCCGCGCCGCACGGATAGGCCTTGCTCACGCCCTTGTGGAGCTCTTCGAGCGTCTCCTTGATGTTCGAGAATCCGTGATGCCGGCCAGCGACCGATGCTTCGAGAAAGTCGTACGCCAGGTCGCGGAACTGGCCGAGCATCTCGTCGTAGCCGGCATCTGCAATCGCATGCCCACGGTTCGGTGATGTCGTGACCGGCGCGAAGCCGACTTCCCAGAACCCCATCTCCTCGGTGAGATGACGGTAGATCCGCTTCACGTCCATGGAACCGGACGTCAGCGTCACGCGGGCGCCGATCGGGCGGCTGCGGTGCCGTTGCAACAGCTCTTTGATTTTCGGCGCGACAATGTCGTAGCTGCCGGTCCCGTTGTGGAAGACCCGGAACTTGTCCTGCACCTCTTTCGGACCGTCGATGGAAATGGTGACGCCGACCTGGTTCGCGGCGAGGAATTCGATGATCTCCGGCTTCAGCAGCGTCGCGTTCGTCGTGAGGCTGAAGTCCACCTCTTTGCCGATCTCCGCGGCGCGCTGCCGCGCATACGCAATGGTCTTCTTCAACACCGGAAAATTCAGCAGCGTTTCACCGCCGAAGAACGTGACGTGGGCCATCCGATGGCTGCCCGATTCCTTCAGCATGAAGTCGACGCTCTGGCGCGCCGTCTCCTCGCTCATGAACTTGGGCTGCTTGCCGTTTTCGGTGTCGACAATCTTGTCTTCGCCGTACTCGTAGCAGTACTCGCAGCTCAGATTGCACTGGTTCGTGACGTTCAACACCATCGTGGTCAACGGGAACGGCGCCAGCGGGATGACTTTCGGCTGCGGCGCATCCGGCGCGCTCAGCTCACCGACCGCCCGCACGCGCACGAGCTCTTCCAGCGTGGGGCCGACTCGATCGCCCAGGACGGCTATCAATTCCTCGCGCGTGTGCGGCTTCGCGCTGACCGCTCGCAACACCGCGTCGGCCGCATCGTCGAGCGCGAAAATCGCGGCGCTCGGCACGAGATACACGAACGGCTTCCCGGCCGCCTCGAATCGATGATGCTCGCGCGCGATCCAGGCCGTCATCGGCCGCCCTCGGTTTCGAACCAGGCCATGTACACCGGCACCGTGACGAGCAGGTGTGCTCGCGCGCGAACCGTCGTCGCCGCACCGGCGGGCGGACCCGAGGCCGCCGCGGCGGCGCCTCCGCCTCCAGGGGCGAGCTCGGCGACCACCCACACGTCGCCGACGTTGTTTCGATTGCCGGTGCGCTTCGGGTTCGGTCCGTCACCGCTCGGCGTGAACAGCCCGTTCTGATCCAGCGTGCCCACGAACTGCACGTCATCGTCGCCGAAGGTCGCCGGGTATTCCTCCAGCGACCATTTCACGCTGACGATCCCCAGGTTCAGGTCGTCGGCCGTCCCGGACTTGCCGTCGAGTCCGTTGTTGATGCCGACTGCTTCGAACTGCTGGAGCTGCTTCGGGAACACGTTGCCGCCCACGCGGGCCATGCCCGCGGCCGGGTTCACCTTGAGGCCGTCGATCCGGTCGTAGACGACAAGCGCCGACGGCATGGCCGTCCCTCCCACCGACACGTCGCGAGGTCCGATGAGCGCGTCGGGCGCGACGTTCACTTCCAGCGCGATCTCGTCCGGCCGTGCGCTCACGATGCGCGCCACGCTGACGCCCTGACCGAACCCGACGTCCTCCACTCTCGGCGTGGCCGGCAGATTCGCACCGAAGATCTTGACCGGCATCGCGGTTGACGACGACTTCAACGCGGTGACGCTCGCGCCGAAGATCATGGGCTCGCTGCCCAGGCGCACCAGCTTCACATCGATGCCGGTCTCGTCGTACGAACCGGTGTACCACCGGCCCCACATGTTCCGCCAGTCGCGCTCGACGAACAATACTTCCCGCCACGGCTGCGCGTCGCCCCCGCGGCCTCGCCACTGGTATCCGGTGTACACGATG
Organism: Acidobacteriota bacterium; assembly: GCA_003222455.1. Taxonomy (GTDB): domain Bacteria; phylum Acidobacteriota; class Vicinamibacteria; order Vicinamibacterales; family CAVVIG01; genus QHWF01. The sequence continues at coordinate 3,195 of QHWF01000230.1, read as the reverse complement.
GCTTTACCGGTGCGTGTCACCGTTTCACCAGTCCGCGCGACGGTATACCGCGTGTCGGTGGTGAAATTGTCCGGCGCACCGGGATCGGCAGCAATGACGACCGTCCCGTAAACGGCGCCTTTCCCCGCCGCCGAACCGACGATCGCCCATCGACCGGCGAGCTTCGGCGATTGCATGGCCGCCGACCACGTGGCCCACTCCGACGTGGTGAGCGGCAGCGTTTTCGTCAAGTGTTCGAGCGCCTTGTCCATCGGATGCCGGTTGTCCGGCGGCCGTCCATCGGGCCCCGGCTCCGTCTGTGCGGGCCGCGTGCGGCGGAACCCCTGGCCGCCGTTCATCGGTTGATTGTCGACCAGCGGATAGTAGCCGCGATGCATGGCGACGAGCAGTTCCCATTCCTCTTTCGTCCGCCGTTCAGCGAGGACCCGCGCCATCGAGTGACACGAGGAGCAGGTATCGGCGGTGTCTTTGTCCGCCATATAGGTGTACTCGAGCATCCGCCGTTCGGCCTCGAAGGCAATCGGGCGTTCTTCGTCGGGCGCCAGACCCTGATGATCGGCCAGGTACTTGAGAATGGCGCGCGCGTCGGCGGGATCGAGGTCCACCTTGTTCAGCGTCGCCATCCGCTTGATTGTCCGCTCCCAGTTCTCGGGTGTCGCGCGACGATAGGAGATGCGCGAGAGGCGCTGCTGCTGGTCGCTGCGGTGACACGAGCCACACTTCGCGCGAACGAGCTCACTGCGAATCGGGATGCCCTCGTCCCGGACTTCGGCGTTTCCGACGCTTCCCGGCGCCGTCGCCGCCGAAGTTTGAGCGGCAGCTCGCGCGCCACACGAAAGAACTGCGAACATAGCCAGGAGCCGGACCGCAACGTCCAGCGCCAGCCGGAGACCACGTGTCGGCATGGGCAGAGTCTACACCCGCGGCCTGAGAATTCCGCTGGCAACGAGGAAGGATAAGGCGCCGAGCACGGCAGGCAGCGGAACGGGGCCGTGGAGCCTGCAGTAGGCCTCGAACACATCGGGGACTTGGGTGTGCCGGCCGGCGATCCGGGCGAGCGACAGCAAGTCCACATTGTTGAGAAATCGTATCGGGGCAGCCCTGAAGGGCTGCGCTACCGGAATGCTCCGTGCAATCCCTGACCCGGTTTCGTCGGGGGCCGGAGTACCAGCGGTAGCGCAGGCCGTCCCGTCTACGCTTCGCTCCGGCGCGGCTCGCCGAAGCGCAACGCGCGAGGGCGGCAGGCCTGCCAGGGAAATCGCCTCCTCGAGGACAATCTCCCGGCCCCGAATCACCGCTTCCTGCTCGACCGGCACGTCGTCGGCGAGCTCCAGGTTGATCGCCGGCGAGTGCCGGAATGCGTCGAATGCGGCTTGGACCGGCGGGGTGCGCAGAAGGTCGTCTTCGTTCACCGCGTCCGGCGGTGGGACGGCTGTCGCTGCCCGGCGCGCCCAGAATGGATGCGGGTGGTGCGCGTGGGCCGCCCGCGCGAAATCGCGCGACCGGCGAAGATGGGTCTCGTAGACGTCGTGCTCCCAGCGCGAAAAAAAATCCTGCGCGATCGACTGCCGCTCCGGACGTGTCAGGCATGTGTTGGCGACGATTGCGGCGAGCCATGCCGACGCGAGAGCCTTCTTGATGCCGAACGACGACAGCGGATCGATGAACGATCCCGCGTCGCCTACCAGGAGGAACCGACGCCCGGCATACGTATCCGACGAGTAGAGCGCGGCGTCACAGGCCCACGTGCGCTGCAGATCCGCGTCGTGAAGCACGGTTGAAAGCTGCAACGCTTTTGCGACCTCGCGTCGATAGGCATCCGCGAGCGTCCGACCGCTCGCGACTCGCGGCGATGTCCCATCGACCATCGCTCCGACGTGGCGCACTGTGCCCGACAACGGCACCGACCAGGCCCAGCCATCTTCGTACGTCTCGACCAGTGTGTGCGTCTCGTCCGGAAGCGGCCAGCCGCCGGGCCGACACCAGACCCCCACCATTGCGTACATGCGATACGACGATTCGATGCGACGATGCGCTTTGCCGAGGACGCCCGCACGGCCTGAGCAATCGAGCACGAACCGGCACGAGACGCGCGAGGGCCCACATGCGAGATCGCATTCGATGTGGGCCAGCGAGTCGTCCGCCACGTCCACCCTGCGCACGAACGCCGGGCGCCGGATGTCTGCACCGGCCCGTGCAGCCTCGTCCAGCAGTAGTTCGTCGAAATCGGGGCGAAAGACCTGAAATCCCGTGTCGCCGCGGTCGAAGCGTTCGACTCGTGCCTCCCGCGATCCCCACCAGACCGTGTTGCCTCTGGTGGGGTAGAACCCGGCGCGCTCCACGCCATCCAGCACACCAATGGCCGTCAGGAGTTTTCGCGTGCTTGGCGGAACGGATTCACCGAGGCCACGGGCGCGATCGGCAGGCTTGTGCAGGATGCAGATCGAGAGCCCCCACGACGCAAGCAGGCGGCCGGCGGCAGCACCCGCGGGCCCGCCGCCGATGATCACCACGTCGTATGTCGAAGTCCCCGCCATCGGCAGTCCGCTCTCATGGACCATTGACTCTTCAAGAAAGTTCCGTGTGATACACTGAGCCGTTGTCGGAAGCTTAGCCCACCGCTTTACCTACACCAGACCGACCGAGTCGTTATGGTCTCGCTCCTTCCTGAGTGTCCGTAAGCCACGGCGAACTCCGCTGGAGGACAAGTTTCCGGGAGGAGACGGAGTAGAGATGAATCGCAAATTGTATGTCGGCAACATCGCGTATGAAACAACGGAATCCGATCTCGAACAATTGTTCAGTCAATCCGGGACGGTCGAGTCCGTACGCGTGATGCGCGACATGGCGACGGGCCGTGCACGTGGCTTCGCGTTTGTCGAAATGGCGTCGGAAGCGGACGCGCAGACCGCGATCAACCAGCTGCATGAAAAGCAGTTCGGTGGCCGTACGCTGACCGTCAATGAAGCACGGCCGCAGGCGCCGCGCTCGGGAGGCTTTGGCGGCGGCGGCCGCGATCACAACCGCGGCGGCGGCGGTGGCGGCGGCGGGTCGCGCCGACGCGAGCCGCGCTGGTAAGATCAAGGACATTCTCTTGCCGCACTCGGGGGCGGCATTCAGGAGCGGAAGATGGCACAACGGTCGCGCCCGACGATTTCAAAGCGTCAACGCGAACAGGCAAGAATTGCCAAACAG
>QHWF01000229.1 GCA_003222455.1 Acidobacteriota bacterium | reverse complement strand
GGCGGTCCGCGCGTCGCGGACCCCTTCGTCGAGTGCCTGCACCAGTTCGGCAGGCGTACGCAGCGGGCGCTGATCGATGTTCGAACCGCCGGGTGGATTCAAGTCCAGCTCGTCTCGATTGAGGATCAGCGCGGTCCACGACGGCATCCTGGCCACGAGCATCGCGAGCCGGCCGAGCGGCATCGATTTCTCGTGCGGCTTCCAGTCGTCGCGCCCCTCCGGCACGCGCTCGAGCGTCCGGCGCGTTCGCGCGGCTTCCCCTTCGAGTTGAGCAAGAAACAGATCGGTCAGCTTCATGAACAGCTCCACATTCCTTTGCGTCCTCTGTGCCCTTTGTGTCCTTCACACACTTTTTTACCCCTCCCGAAAAAAGTTCGTGATCGGATAGCGACGGTCGCGGCCGAGACTCTTGCTCGACGTCTTCACGCCGGGGGGCGCCTGCCGCCGCTTGTATTCAGCGGTGAGCAGCATATTCTGGACGCGGCTGACCATTTCGCGGGGGTGGCCGTCGGCCACGATGTCGTCGATGCTGCGCTCGTGCTCGACGAGCTCGTTCAGAATGGCGTCGAGCTCGGCATATTCCGGAAGCGAGTCCTGATCTCTCTGGTTGGGCCGGAGCTCGGCAGTCGGAGCTTTCGTCATCACGTTCGCCGGAACCACCTCACCGGTCGGCCCGAGGCCGCCTTCGGGCACGCATCGGTTGCGCCACGCCGCCAGCTCGTAGACCTCGGTCTTATAGAGATCCTTCAGCACGGAATAACCACCGCACATGTCGCCGTAGAGCGTGGCGTAGCCAACCGACATCTCCGACTTGTTCCCGGTGGTGATCAGCATCGATCCGAACTTGTTCGACAGCGCCATCAGCAACAGGCCGCGGACGCGCGCCTGAATGTTTTCCTCGGTGATATCGCGGGGCCGCGCGCCAAAATGCGGTGCCAGTGTTCCTTCAACCGCGTGCACGACATCGCCGATGGGCACGGTTTCAAGGCGCAACCCGAGTCGCGCGGCCGAGTCGGCAGCGTCGCGCTGGCTCTCGTCGCTGGTGAACTGCGACGGCAGCCGCACCGCAACCACCCGCTCTGCGCCCAGGGCATCGACGGCGACGACGGCGGTGAGGGCGGAGTCGATGCCGCCCGACAGGCCGAGCAGGACGCCGGGAAACCGGTTCTTGTTCACGTAGTCGCGAAGCCCGGTCATCAGCGCGTGGTACGTATTCGCCGGCTCGGGGGTCGGCGCCGCCGCCGATCCGGCGCCGCAGGTCCATTCGTCGTTCACGCGCGTCCACTCCGTTACCACGCAGGCTTCCTTCCAGAACGGAAGGCGAGCGACCAGCGATCCTGCCGCGCTCACCACGAACGATCCGCCGTCGAACACCAGCTCGTCCTGTCCACCGACCTGATTCACGTACATCAGCGGCAGGCCGGTTTCGGTGGCGCGCCTGGCGGCGAGTGCCGCACGCTGCCCGAACTTTCCGCGCTCGAAGGGCGATCCGTTCGGGACGATCAGCAGACCGGCACCCTGATTGTGAAGATGCCGCGCGACGGCAGGGAACCACATGTCTTCACAGATCATGACGCCGAGACGGGCGCCACGAAACTCCACGATATCCGGCAGAGGGCCGGGAACGAACACACGCTTCTCGTCGAATACACCGTAGTTCGGGAGCTCGTGTTTGTACCGGATGGCGGGAATGCGGCCATCGGCCAGCAGCAGGCCGGCATTGTAAGTCATTCCCTCTGACTGCCACGGCGAGGTGACGAGGAGAGCAGGGCCGCTGGCCGTCTCGCGGGCGAGCGTTTCGATGCCCGCGCGCGTGGCGGAAAGAACTGCCGGCCGCAGGACGAGATCTTCCGGTGGATAGCCAGTCGCGACGAGCTCGCTGAAGACCACGAGATCGCAGCCCGCTCCGCACGCCGTCCTGGCGGCACGGACTTTCGCCAGGTTGCCGTCCACGTCGCCGACCGTCGGGTTGACCTGTGCGATTCCGATGCGAAGCGTCTGCGCCACGGTTCGTGTCACCGACGGCCTGTCACGAAGCCACGAAGAGACACGAAATCACGAGGGCCGGTTTCGCACAACGACGCTTCGTGTGCTTCGTATGTCATCGAGTCTTCGTGAAAAGCGGCGATGAAGTGCGCCTGCAGGCGCGCTCAAATCATATACAGAAATGTGTTCCTCTGGGGGCTGGCTCTTGCCGGCTGCTAGCAGGTCGCTGAAAAAGGGGCCGACCTGAAGTTAAAACTGAAAAGCTAAAACAGAAAAGTGCGGTTTTCCGCCTGCTTTTGCCTTTTCTGTTTTAACTTTTCACTTCAGGCTGCGTTTTTCAGCAGCCTGCTAACTCTTGCCGGTCTGATGTCCTACAGGCGGGCGCGAAGGTCAGGACGAGAAACCACACGCCTTGTCGTGGCTTCCCGTCCCCGTCATCCGGCTGTCACTGCGAGCACGGCGCGGTCAGCACCTTGCCGGCTTCGACCCGCAACGCAGGCATGTTCGCCATCGATGCTGTCGATGGATCACTCGATGTCGTCGTCGACGGAGAGGCGGAGCTGGACTCCTCGACCGTTCCAGTCAATTCCACCTTTTTGCCAACATGCGGACCGAGCGCGGTCGGATTCGCAATCAAGCGGTACGTTTGAGGCGTCGATCCGCTCGGTGCGCTGGTCGGCGTGCTGGTCTGCGGATTAGCCTGCGGGTTCGTGGCATCCGGGGACGCTGGCATGGCGTTGGTGAGGATGAACTTCTGTTCACTCGCGGCACTATTGGCTTGTGTACCCGCCGCACCTGCGGTAGTGGTCGTACCGGCCGTACCCGTCGTACCTGCGCCAGCCGTTCCGGCGGTACCGGCGGTACCTGTACCGGCTGTAGCGGAGGTTCCGGCTGCCCCAGTGGCGCTGGCTGCGGCCGAAGGCGGTGCTGCCTGGAGACATCCCGTCACAGTGATCTTCTTATCGGAACTCGAAGTCGTCGTTGTCGTCGTTTGCGGCGGCGTCGTCGTCTGCGCAACGAGTCCTGCTGTTGCGATGCCGACGATCGCCGCCAAGGTTCCTGACCAGATTCGGTTTCTCATGCTACCTCCGAGGAATATCCGGCTTGCAACCATCAGACCGTCGCAGACGGGTCAGCTGTAAGCGTCGACATGGATCCGTGGTTGCACGCGTATTGACGCGCCACGTGCATCGATCGGCGATCGGCGAGATTTAACCGTTGTCCTTCAGAGGACGCGACTGTTTCGAGCCCGGCGGTATGTGGATCCAGATCAAATCGACCGCCATGCGAGTACACGACCGAGGAGAAGGTGATGGCCAAGCTTGCGCGAGACGTAATGACGCCCGACCCTGCGTGCTGCACGCCCAATACGACACTGGACGAAGTCGCGAAGCTGATGGCGCAGAACGACTGCGGCGAGATCCCCGTTGTCGATCCGGGCGATCAAATCATTGGCGTCGTCACCGATCGCGACATCGTGTGCCGGGTCGTCGCAGCAGGAAAAAACCCGATGGCGTACACCGCCGAAACCTGCATGTCCGGTCCCGTGGTCACGGTGCGCGCGGACGCACCGCTCGACGATGTGGTGGCAACGATGGAAAAACACCAGATCAGACGGGTGCCGGTAGTGGACGACCGCGACTCGTGTGTCGGGATCATCTCGCAGGCCGACGTCTCATGGACGGGTGGTACTCGCGAAGTCGCCAGACTGGTGCGCGAGATCTCCCGCGACACCGGTCGCGAGTCTCGCTAATTCAGCCAACGTCGTTACACGATCGGTCGGTCGCCGAACCGGGTACGTGGCCTGCCGTTCGCGTCGCCCGCATACTCGACACCCCGAGCTACCGCCGACAACAGATCTTTCACCGCGGTCGCCGAGACCGGTTTCGTGAAGTGCGTATCGAACCCCGCCTCACGCGCCCGCCGGCGATCCTCTGCCTGTCCCCATCCTGTGAGCGCAGCCAGATGGACGTGGTGCAGCGCTGGCCGGCGCCGCAGTTCCCGCGCGACCTCATAGCCGTTCATGATCGGCAAGCCGATGTCCAGCACGATCACGTCGGGCACGAACGTGTCGGCGACATCCAGCGCCGACGGGCCATCGTACGCCAGCTGCGTCAAGTGGCCGAGGCTCGACACGAGGAGGCCCAGCATCTCGGCCGCATCGACGTTGTCGTCGACGATCTCGACGCGCAGAGGCCGCCTGGCGCCGGTCGCGGCGGGTTCCGCTTCGTGCGCGACGACCCGTGCCGCCATGGTGGTGGGAAGCCTGATTTCCACATCGGTGCCCTTGCCCATGCCGGCGCTGCGCACGTCGATCCGGCCGTCGTGCATTTCGATCAACCGGTGCGCGAGCGTCAGGCCGATGCCCAGACCGCCGGTCGATCGATCGAGAATGTTCCCTTCCTGGTGAAACATCTCGAACAGGTGCGGGAGCGCCTCGGGCGCGATGCCGATCCCGGTGTCGCGGACGCGCAATACCGCGTCACGGCCTTCCACGTCCGCGGTCACCGAGATCTGTCCGCCGCGAGGCGTGAACTTGACCGCATTGTTCAGCACGTTCGAGAACACCTGGACGAGGCGGGCCGCATCGCCGTGAATCCAGACCGTCGGCGGCGGCGGCTTGATATCGAGTCGATGCTCGGCAGCCTTTGCGAGGGGCACCGCGCTTTCCAGCGCGACCTCTATCAGATCCGCCAGCCGCACACGCTCGCGGCGGAGCCGGATTTTGTTCGTCGTAATCCGCGACACATCGAGCAGGTCCTCGACCAGGCGGACGAGCTGTTTCACCTGCCGCTCGATGACGGCGCGTGCGTGCGCCGAGACCAGCGGGGAGACATCCTCCTTCAGCCCTTCTAGTGCGAATCGAATCGGCGCCAGCGGATTGCGCAGCTCGTGAGCGAGCGTCGCCAGGAACTCGTCTTTGCGCTGGTTCGCTTCGACCAGCGCCCCCTGCGCGCACTTCAATTCGTCGATATCCGTCGCCGTCCCGATCCGACAGGCAGGGGTACCGTCGCTGTCCAGAACCGGCGCCGTCTGAACGTAGAACCAGCGGTACTCCCCATCATGGCGTCGCACCCGGAATTCATCGGACGCGATCTGGTGCACGGCCCGCGAGCTTTCTCTGAACAATTCGAGACGGGACCGATCGTCCGGATGGATGGCATCGCGCCAGTCCGCCGCGCGCATCGTTTCGCTCCCGAGGTAGTCACGCAGCCGTTGATTGACGTACGTGAACAATCCGTCCGGAGAGACCTGCCAGATCATCGCCGGCGTGGCCTCGGCCAGCTGGCGGAAGCGGCTCTCACTCGCACGCAACGCCTCTTCCGTCCGTTTGCCCTGAGTGACGTCGCGGTTCGCCTGCAGCACCCGCGCCGTCCCGCCGTCGAACCGGAGCGCCGCCATCCGCGTGTCGACGACGATCTGACGATCGTCCCTGGTGGTGTACATGACCGTGC
>QHWF01000228.1 GCA_003222455.1 Acidobacteriota bacterium | reverse complement strand
CGAGACCGGGAACAAGGATGCCGAGCAGCACGGCGATGCCGACGCTGCGGTGGTGCGGTTCGGTCATCGTCCTCCGTAGGCCTGCTTCAGCCCTTGGATGTCGATCTTTTTCATCTTAAGCATGGCGGCCATGACCCGTTTCGCTTTTTCGGGATCCTTGTCCTGCAACATCTCCGGCAGGATCGTCGGAACGATCTGCCACGACACACCGAAGCGATCCTTGAGCCAGCCGCATTGCATTTCCTGGCCGCCCGCGGACAGCTTCTCCCAGAAATGGTCGACTTCCTTCTGGGTCTCGCAGTTCACCACCACCGAGATCGCCTCGGTGAACTTGAAGAGCGGCCCGCCATTGAGCGCCATGAACCGTTGGCCATCCAGTTCGAACTCCACGGTCATGACGGACCCCTGCGGGCGTCCCGCGGCCTTCGCCGCCGCTTCGTCGTAGCGGGCGACGCGTCCCATCCCGGAATTCTTGAAGATCGACGTATAGAACCGGGCCGCCTCCTCGCCCTGGCTGTCGAACCACAAACACAGACTGATCTTTTGCATGACTCCCTCCCGAGTGCGTTCGCTCCATCAGTAGGTCGAACGAACGCACGCCGAATCGACAGGCGCAGTCTACCGTCGCGTCAATGAACGGGGATTGCGCAGCGCCGGCGCCACACCACCCGCGGTTCCAACCTGTACGGCCTGCAAGGCGCCGCTGCAGTCGGGCTGGAGCAATTGCCCGCACTGTGGCGCAGCGACCGCCGAAGCGGCGCGGCACGCGGCTCACCGCAAATCAACGAACACTTCGGATCGACGCCCGAGACGGGTCGGGCGCTCCGGATTTCCCGAAGCGCCCGATTCGAAATGGTGGCGCGCCCATGTCTCGAGCCCGGATATCCAATCCCTAGGGGAGCAGCGTCTTGACCGCCGCCGTGCAGAGCAGGCGAAGCTGCCTCACCTCGGCCTCGACTCCGGTCACGAAGAATTGATCTCGGAGCTGAACCAATGCCCTGGCGTCGATGGCTCCGCTGTTGTTGCCCCGTGACTTGACGTCATAGCAGGTCAGATGGTCGGCGACCAGCCCATCGGCGTGCGCCGGACTTCCGAGCCTGACCATCTTGACGACTTCCCAGGCTCCGATCGTCGCCAGAATCAACATCACCACGACACCGAACCGCACCCATCGCGCTGACCATTTCTGCTCGCTCGCCATCTCGTACCTCCTCGTACAGCGGTATCGATCTCCGCACCTCGTTCACTCGCGGCGAACTCACCGGGCATGCTCCTGACACACCTCGGTCGGCACGCTGGATGGAAGAAAGGCTTCGCGGATCACCAACCGGCAAAACGGCGTGGCGAGCTTGCCATTAGTGATGTCGATGTCGTGAAACACGATGGACGGCGGAATCGGGAACGGCCCACTCGGAACAACTCTCTCCGCCGTCCGCATGAACTCGATCCATATCGGCAGCGCGCCGCGTGCGCCCGTGAGTCCAAGCTTGTCCCAATCGTCGAATCCGACCCACACCAGCGTCACGAGCCGGGGTGTGTAGCCGATGAACCACGCGTCACGATCCGTACTTCCTGTTTTCCCCGCCGCCGGAACGGTGAGGCCCAATACCTTCGACATTCCCGCGGTCCCGCCGTCCACGACGGCTTGCAGGAGATGCGTGATGAGATATGCCTGTTCGGGCGTGACACCGACCTGCGGCTGCGCATGGCCGACCATCGTGGTCACGTGCGGCTCACCACCGACTGCTCGTAGGGTCGTTGGCCTCACCGGCACGCCGCCGTTCGCGAGTGTCGCGTACGCAGCCGCCAGCTCGAGAGGAACGACGGCGAGACCTCCCAGCGCGAGCGCCGGGCGCGGTTCCATCGGGCTGGTGAAACCGACATCACGCGCGGTACGAACGACGGCCTGCAGGCCGACGTGCTGAGCGGCCGAGACGGCCGGCACGTTCAGCGAATGTGCAAGCGCCTGCCGGACCGTGACCGGGCCAAGGAAGTAACCGCGGCTGTTCCGCAGTGACCAGCTCTGGCCATTGTCCTCGACCGTCAGCGCTCGGTCCTGAAGCAGCGAGGCGGCCGTCAGCGACGGTGGCTCGCCGCGGGGACCGTCGCGCAGCGCAGCGAGATAGACGAATGGCTTGAACGTCGAGCCCGGGTGGCGCCGCGCGTGCGTCGCTCGATTGAACTGGCTCACCCACTGATTGCGGCTCCCGACGAGTGCTCGAATGGCGCCGGTAGTGGGGTCGAGAGCAATGACTGCGCCTTGCAGGCGACGCGACCGCTCGAACCGCCGAACGTGCGAGTAACGACGCTCGAGCTGGGCTAGTTTCTCGGCGAGCACGGTCTCTGCGGTTCGCTGCAGCACGGGGTCGAAGCTCGTGTAAATCCGGAGTCCGCCGAGATGCCCACGCTGTAGCGCCTCGGCTTGCCCGATCTCGGCAAAGACGCGGTCGAAGAAGTGCACGCCGAGCGGTGTGGGGGGCGGCGTCGCCTGGATGCCCGCGACCGATCGCTCGAGTGCAGCGTCGAGCGCGGCCGGATCGACCAGACCGTGCTCGCGCATGCGGCGGAGAACGACGTTTCGTCGCGCCCGGGCCCGGTAGGGATTGAGCACCGGAGAATACCGGTTCGGGCCACGGATCATGCCGGCCAGCATCGCGGCTTCAGCCAGGTCGAGGTCGCCGACGTCTTTCTGGAAGTACGTCGCCGCGGCCGCGCCGAGGCCGTACATCGTCAGTGGGCCGTACTGGCCCAGGTACACGGTGTTCAAGTAGGTCTCGAGGACCTCGTCCTTGCTGTACCGCTGCTCGAGGGCAACCGCGAGCAGCGCCGAGCGCACTTTCTGGATCCACGGGTGATAGCCTGGGTCGAGGCTCTTGACGAGTTGCTGCGTGATCGTGCTGCCACCCTCCACGACGCCTCCGCGGCGCAGGTTGATCGCCATCGCACGGCCGATCGCCCACACGTCGACGCCGACATGCTCGAAGAATCGACGGTCCTCCGCAGCGAGCACGGCAGCGACGACGTGGCGTGGGACCGATGCGAGACGCACGGGCCGCCTCAGCCGATAGGTCTGATCTGCGAGGTCGCCGATGAGCTCGGGCTCGAGATCGATCCGATCGACGCTCGTTCCGTCACCGGCCGTTATGACGTCGCGCACGCGGTCGCCGTCGAGATCCAGCCGAACGAGCGCCGCCAGCCGCGGGGATACGGGATCGGCGCGCGCTCGTAGAAAGATGTCCCAGCCCGCGGCGCCGCGCCGATACTCGCCCGGCGCCTGCGGCTCGTTGCTGATCTCCCGATAGCCGAGACGCTCAAGACTTCCAGCGAGATCGATCGTCACCACCGACATGCCCGGCTCGACGGCGCGAGCGGCGGCATATACCGCGGACGGCTCGCGCACACGTGCGAGGTCGATATGGGCGACCGTCCACCACGCCCATATGGCGACCATCACGACCGCCGCGACGAGCGCAAAGGCGACGCGGCACGCGCGATGCCGCGTCACTCGCCCGTCTCGGAAAAGTGCATATAGTCGAGCCGCGACGTCCACGTCCCGCCCCACGCCCACCCGATGTCGGCGAAGGAGTGCGTCACGACGTCACCCGCCTGGATCATGCCGGGGCGGCGCCACTTGCGGTCGGTATAGGCAAACGCGAGCTCGGGCAGCAGGAGACTGCCGTACCGGTACGGGTTCTGAAACGGATTGATGTCGATCGCGACGCCGTATGCGTGCGACGACCACCGGCGGTGCCGATCCTGTTGCCCGAGCGCTCCGCGGCACAAAAATGCCGCGGTGTTGTTGCCGTCACCGGTCGGGGGCGCGGCGATGTCCGCGGCCGTCGTCAGACGCATCTCTTCGATGGGGAACCGCGAGGCATAGAGTCGCGCAAAAACACGGACGATGTCCTGGGCCACACGGCGGTGGACGACGAGCTCTCCCGTGTGCGGCCGCGCGTCAAAGCCCCAGAAGCTCAGCGCAAGATACGCGAGATCCGATACGCCGACAGGGCAGTCCGCCGCCACCGGTGGCATGCCCGCTTGCAGCGCGTGCTCCGCGGGACGCACGGTGAATTCGAAGCCACCCGACAACGGGGGCGGAAGTCGGTCGATCGTAGGCAGGCGACGGTCGCGCAGTGGTGGCGGTGTCGGAAACGCGAGCCCGAAGCCATCCTTGCGCAGCGGAAGTGGCGTGGCGCCGAGTTGCCAGCGCGTGGCGACTGTGTCGCCCGCCTTGCGGGGCTCCGCAGCGGCGCCGCCGATCGTGGCGGCGAATGCGGCGCTCGTCAGCAGAGGGGCGCCGATATACATGCGCGCTCTGCGGGCCAGGACGAGCGCCGCCACGATAAATAGCGCCTCCCATCGCAATGAGCCGAACGGTTACGACAGCGGGAAAAGTGGGCGGCATCGTAAGGGGGCGTGAGGCAGGAGTCAAGAGGTCAGCTGAGAAGCTCGTGCAGCGTGACGAACCGCAGACCGCGCGCGCGCAGCGCGGGAATCAACGTCCGAAGCGCGCTGGCCGTGCCCGGTGCATGCGGCGCTCCGTTGACGTGCATCACGATGATCGCTCCCGGCTGCGTGTGTTCCAGAACGTTTCGTACGATCACCGCGGGATCCGACTCGAAGGCGTCCCCGGAAACCACGTCCCAGCCGATCGCGTGGTGGCGGAGCGAGCGCACGATCCGCACGTCGCCGTGCTCATGGCAGCCGCCCGGGAACCGAAAGTAACGCGAAGTGACGCCCGCGGTCTCCCTCAACACCGTGGCGGTCCGCGCGATCTGCCACCGTTTCAAGTTCTCCGAAGGGATCACGGGAAGGCCGAAGCAGTTTGCCGTGAAGGCCGCATGGTCGACCGAATGGTTCTCGACCTCGAACAGCGGATCGCCGGCGAGGAGCCGCACCACGCCGGGATATGTCATCGCCCAGAGTCCGGTGACGAAAAAGGTGGCCGGTGTCCGGGTCTCCTGCAGCTCGCGGACGATCGCCGGATCGTAGTAACTCTTGACCTGGCCCGAGCTGAGTCGTGCGGCCATAGCTCGCGTCATGTCAGCGTCAAACGTGAGCGCGACTTCCGGACGGTTCCGAGGGCCGTGGTTGATGATGCGCGGATCGTCGCTCACGTTGATGACGAGGACGACCATGCCGCCGAGGACGAGGAGGGCTAGGGCGCCGATCAGCCACCGCCGAGAACCTGACCGCACCCTCATCGCGAGATCCTATATCGAACGCTTTGCGCTTGCCTTCATGCCGCGAACGCGGTAGGACGGCGGGCGTGCGTCGGCGCATCGTGCTGATCGGCGTGGCAGCAACGGCCCTCCTGGGCATCGGGGCATGGCGCGTGCTGTCATACGCGCCCGGCCTGCACGAACGCTCGATCATCGTCAACGTTCCGCCGCAGCAGAGCGCGCTGGAGATTGCGGACGCTCTGCATCACGCCCGCATCATCAGGAGCCGAGCGGCGTTCCTGTTCTTGAGCTTTGTCCGCGGCACCGTGGGCTCCCTCAAAGCGGGCGAGTACGAAGTACCACGGCGGGCCTCGACACGCGACGTTCTCGCGCTCCTGGAGGACGGTCGCGTGCGGCCCAATCCCATTGTCCATCCCGAGGGCGCGACCATCGCCGAGCTGGCAGAGGTCTTGGAGCGTGCGGGTCTGGCGAAAGCGACTGACGTGGTCAGGACGGCGACGGACCCGTCCTTCCTGTGGCTCCACGGCATCGAGGCGCCGAGCGCTGAAGGTTATGTATGGCCAGACACCTACCAGTTCGTTCGTGGCATGACGGCCGCCGAAATTCTCGGCCGCGTGGTGCAGCGCATGCACGTCAAGCTGAGTCCCGATCTTCGTGAGCGCGCGCGCGCCCGGACAATCACGATCCACGAGCTACTGACGCTCGCGTCGATCGTCGAACGCGAAGCGGTCGCCAGAGACGAGCAACCGCTCATCTCCGCGGTGTTCTGGAATCGTCTGCGCGCCGGAATGCCGCTGCAGGCCGATCCCACCGTCCAGTACGCGGTGGGCAAGCCCCGACAGCTTCTGAGCCGCTCCGACTTGCTGACGGTGCATCCATACAACACGTACACACGCGTGGGGCTACCGCCCGGGCCAATCGCCAGTCCTGGGCTTGCGGCGATCGAAGCGGCGATCGACCCGGCGTCGGTCGACTACCTGTTCTTCGTGAAGCAGAGCGAACAGCGCCATCGGTTTTCGCGGACGCTGGAAGAGCACAACACGGCCATCGCCGAGTACCGCGCGTCGATGTCGCGACCCTGGCGTCTTCGGCAACCGGCACGCTCGCTCCCCGCTGGCGCGTCGGCCGGTCCCTAAGGATGCGCGCGCCTCTCGAGGTGATCGAGATCCACGACGAGAAATCGTGGGAGGAGTTCTGCCTGGCGGCCGTGCCGAGCACGTTCTTGCAGTCGTGGCACTGGGGCGAGGTCCATCGCACGCTCGGCCGGAAGATTTGGCGGCTGGGCGTCGTTGGCCCGGACGGGCTCGTGGCCATCGGCCTGTTGGTCAAGCAACCCTCGCGGGTCGGCGACCATTTGTACTGCCCGCGCGGTCCGCTCTGTGAGTGGAGTGATCCCGCGGTCCTCGAGGCATTCGTGGCGCGCGCTCGCCAGATCGCGTCCGCCGAGCGCTGCGCGTTCGTGCGCCTCGACCCGCTCCTGTCCGACAGTTATCACAACCGCGCGCTCTTCGCGGGGCGCGGATTTGTGCGTGGGCTGGTTGTCGTTCAAGCGGAGCACGTTTGTCTGCTTCCGCTCGACCCGTCCGAAAGCGAATTGCTGGCCAGGATGCGCCAGGGCACGCGCTATCTGGTGCGTCAGGAGCCGGCGCGCGGCATCCGAGTGTCCGTGTCGAGTGCCGACGCGGATGCCCGCGCCTTTGTCGATTTGCTATACGAAACAGGCCATCGCAGACGGTTCGTGCCGCTGCCTCGGAGGCATTACCTCACCGTGTTCGATATCCTGTCTCGCAAGGGTCTGGCAGAGATTTTCGTCTCGCGCCGTGACGAGGATGTGCTCGCGATGGCGCTGATCGTCTACTATGCCGACACGGCGTACTACTTGTACGCCGCCTCGCAGGCACGTCAGCAGGGGTCGTTCGGCTATCTGCTGCAATGGGAAGCGATCAAGCGGGCGAAGCGCCGAGGCTGCCGGCTCTACAACTTCGGGGGCATCGTCAAGCAGTGCCACCTCTCGCGCAGGCACCCATGGTATGGCTTTTCACTATTCAAGCGTGGCTTCGGCGGGTTCGAGCTCAGTTATTTGCGTACACAGGACTTACCGATCTCCTGGAACTACTGGGTCTACCGATACTTCGAACACGCGCGTGTGCTCGTCCGGCGGGTACGCCGGCGAGTCTCGCGCTCATTCCACCGCGGGCCAGCCGATCATCGCGTCCGCCCTGATAGGGCGTCGGCGATTGGTGGGCCGTCAAGGACTCGAACCTTGGACCCGCTGATTAAGAGTCAGACGGCTTCTGCGCGAAGTAGACGAGGTTCACGCGCCCGATGACGTCCTCCTCGGTGCGATTCAGTCATCGTCCTCCGTAGGCCTGCTTGAGCCCGTCGATGTCGATCTTCTTCATCTTGAGCATGGCGGCCATGACACGTTTCGCTTTTTCGGGATCTTTGTCCTGCAGCATCTCGGGCAGGATCGTCGGAACGATCTGCCACGACACGCCGAAGCGGTCCTTGACTTCCTTCTGCGTCTCGCAGTTCACCACCAGCGAGATCGCCTCGGTGAACTTGAAGAGCGGCCCGCCGTTGAGCGCCATGTACCGTTGGCCATCGAGCTCGAAGTCGACGGTCATGACCGAGCCCTGCGGTCGTCCCGCGGCCTTCGCCGCCGCTTCGTCGTAGCGGGTGACGCGTCCAATCTTGGAGTTTTTGAATACCGACGTATAGAAGCGCGCTGCTTCCTCGCCCTGGATATCGAACCACAAACAGAGACTGATCTTTTGCATGGCTCCCTCCCGCGCGTGCGTTCGTTC
>QHWF01000227.1 GCA_003222455.1 Acidobacteriota bacterium | reverse complement strand
CATTGTCCCCACTGTGGCGCAGCGACCGCCGAGGCGCCGCGCGAGCCGCTCGCCTGAACTGCGAGCTCTAGCGCCCGTTCTCGCCTATTGCGCTTCCGATTCCTCGCGTCGCTTCTTGATGGTCGACTGATGCGTACGCGTGACGTCGGCTGCGCGAGGCGCGGTGATCGGGTAGGCGCACAGGATGAGCATCGCCTTGTCCGAGAGGTAGCGATTCAGTCGTTCTTCGCTTCGCTTCCCAACCGCGCGCCACCTTCTGGAGATCCGGGCTATTGCGGGTGAAATACCACGTCTGGCTCTGGAGCATCTCGATGCGACGGTCAGCCCGGTATCGATCGAGGTCGTGCGGCGAAACGGCGGCGCCCAACGCCGCCCAGGCGTCGCGCTCGGTGAGGGGCTCGGCAATCACCCAGACGCACACCTCGGTTCTCTCCAAACCGGCTTTGAGAAACGGGACGCAGAGCTCCAGCAGATTTTCTTTCCGCTCGTAGAACAAGGCGACGTGCCTGCCCACGGCACATCTTCGAGGAGTCTCAGTCCCGGCCCCCGTGCCCGGCCAACCAGAGTTGCGCTGGATCTTCGATCCTGGCGTACGCGGCGAGAGCCAGCGCGAGCGCGAAGATCTCGCCCACGCTCGGCGTCGCGAGCCCTGACCGTGCGGACAAGATTGTAGCCGTCGTCTTCCATCGAAGAAGCCATGGCTTTGGCACGAACCTCGCCTATCGGGCCCAGCGCCTCAAAAGGCATTCGGCGCGCCCGCGTTGAATCAAGAGCTTCGGGGGATCCCTGTGTCAACGAAGACATTGCTTGCCAGGCCGGCACGGACGGTGATCGAGAAATCCAAAGGGGCCCTCCCCTCGTCGCGCACATTCTTCGAACTACTCGGGTTGGTCGTGCTCGCCACCGGAGTGTTTTGCGGCCTCGCACTGTTCACCTACGACCCGACCGACCCCACCCGGATCGTCACGTCAGGCGA
>QHWF01000226.1 GCA_003222455.1 Acidobacteriota bacterium | reverse complement strand
CGCGGTCAGCGCGGCTCCGTCGACTATGTCGTCGAGCATTCGTTGCTGCTGCCCATTAGACTGGCGGTCTTCTGTCCGGCCGGCGACCTGCACCCGCTGACGGCGGTCGTGTTCATGACTGCCGCAGTTGGCGTCGCGTCCGCCCTCCGCTGGAAGAGGATCGGAGTCTTCTGGCCCTATATCACCGCCGGAGGTGCGTTATCGTGGACGGCGCTCTTCTGGGGTGGGCTGCATCCGGCGCTGGCGCTGGTGCCCGTGATTCCCTTTCTTCCGCACGCCGCACGCGATCGCGGGCTGTTCGTCGACGCGGCGCCCGGGGCGCACGACCCGTTGAGTGAGTTCGAGCGATGGTCGAGATTGTCGGTGCAGGTCATTCTGTTTCTGTTCGGGCTGGTGAACGCGGGCGTAGAGATCGGCGCGATCGGAACGGGCACGTGGGCCGTCTTGGGCGCACTGATCATCGGCAAGCCCCTCGGCATCGGCCTGTCGATCGCCATCGCGGTGGCGGCCGGCCTGCATCTGCCGCCACGCCTCGGCTGGAGAGACGTAGTCGTCACCGGGTGCGCGGCGGGCATCGGTTTCACGGTCGCGCTGTTTTTTGCGACCGCCGCATTTCCGGCCGGCCCGCTGCTCGACCAGGCCAAGCTCGGTGCGTTGTTGAGCGTCGCCAGTGCGGCAGTGACGGCGGTCGCGGCGGCGGTGCTGCGGGTGGGGCGCTTTACGGCTTCGCGGGGGGAACGTCCCTGATGATAAAAACGGTCTCGCCGGGCTTGATCAATCCGAGCTCGCGGCGTGCCACTTCTTCGATCGCAGCGGGATCTTCACGGAGCCGCCGTGCCTGCTCTCGCAGACGCGCGTTCTCGACGCGCAGGCCGGCAATCGAGGCGGCGAGCCCTTCGTACTCCTGTCGTGCGCGATGCATCGCGAGCAGGCCTCGATCACCCACGAGACCATCGGCGACAATCACACAGGCGATGAAGAGCAACACGACATGAACGATCCGCCGGTTGCGTGATGGCGGCTTGGTCGTCGTCGCAATCCGACGTACTGATCCGTTTACATCCTTTGCCACGATTTGAAAACAGTACAACAACCATGTGCATCAGCACCACAGCGGAATGACTGAATTCGCGATCGTGTTGACGACGATGCCCGATGATGATCGTGCCGATGAGCTCGCACGCGCGCTCATCGTCGAACGTCTCGCCGCCTGCGTGAACGTTCATGGCCCGATGATCTCGACGTACCGGTGGAAGGAAACGGTTGAGCACGCGGCCGAACGCCAGCTCGTGATCAAGACCACGCGCGACCGCCTCGCGGCGCTGGAAGTCCGATTGCGCGAGCTGCATCCGTACGAGCTCCCCGAGCTCATCATCATTCCAGTCGACGGTGGAAGCGACGCATACCTCCGTTGGCTACGGCAGGAAACGCAGCGCGGCGGAATTGACGAGTCCTGAACGGTCTGTGATTTCTTCACAGGCCCTGAAGGTATGCGAAACGCGTGGGACCGCCGTCAGCGTCGCCGGCGTGACAGGTACTCGAACACCATGGGCAGCACCGAGACGAAAACGATTCCGATTGTCACGAGCGAGAAGTTCTGCGTGACGATCGGGATGTTCCCGAACAGCACGCCCGCGCCGAGACAGATGCCCACCCACGAAACTGCACCAATGAGGTTGTAGAACCCGAATGAGTGCGGCGCCATCCGCGCCGCGCCGGCCACGAAGGGCAGGAACGTTCGCACGATCGGAACGAAACGGCTCAGGACGACCGCCTTGCCGCCGTACTGCTCGAAGAAGGCATGTGCGCGATTCAGATGGTCGCGATTGAGCAGCCGGCCCGAGATGCCGGTTCCAGGCGCGGCGGTGAAGACGCGCGGTCCGACGAGCCGTCCGACTGCGTAGTTGACGGCGTTCCCGGTGAACGCTGCCACCGCGAGCAGCACAAAGGCTAACGGGATGCTGAGGGCGCCCGTGGCCGCCAGCGCTCCAGTTGCGAAGAGCAGCGAGTCGCCGGGCAGGAACGGTGTCACCACGAAACCGGTTTCGGCGAAGATGATCGCGAACAGCAAGCCGTACACCCACGATCCGTAGGCGCCGACGAACTCCAGCAGGTGCTTGTCGAAGTGGAGGAGGAAGTCCATCCCTCAAATACGGTCGAGCGCCTGCGCGAGGTCTTCCTTGAGATCCTCGACGTCCTCGATGCCGGAGGAGATGCGCACCATGCCGTCGGTGATGCCGAGCGCCTTGCGGCGATCGGGGGGCACGCTGGAGTGCGTCATCGTCGCCGGGTGCGAAATCAGCGTTTCGACCCCGCCCAGGCTTTCCGCCAGCGAGTGCAGCCGGACGGAATCGAGTACCCGCCGGGCGGCATCGATCGAACCGACATCGAACGCGAGCATGCCGCCGAATCCATTCATCTGCCGGCTGGCCAGATCGTACTGTGGATGCGTGCGCAGCCCCGGGTAGTAGACCTTCTCCACCTTCGGGTGCCCGGCAAGGAACTCGGCGAGCGCCATCCCGTTTGCACTGTGCTGCTGCATCCGGATCGGCAGGGTCTTCGTGCCGCGGAGCACGAGGAATGAATCGAATGGGCTCAGGATCGCGCCTTCGGCATTCTGCACGAACCCGAGCCACTCGATGTCCTCATCCCGCTGGGCGACGACGATACCGCCAACGCTGTCGCTGTGGCCGTTGAGGTACTTGGTCGTGCTGTGGATCACGATATCGGCGCCGAGGAGAATTGGCCGCTGGATGTACGGACTGGCGAACGTGTTGTCGACGACCAGTCGCACGTCGTGCCGGTGCGCCAGATCGGCGGCTGCGCGCAGATCGGTGAGACGCATGACCGGGTTGGTCGGCGTTTCGACGAACAGGATGCGGGTCGACGGACGGAGCGCCCGTGCGACGGCGTCGAGATCGGAGGTGTCGACGTAGGTGAAGGTGAGCTGGTACCGCGTCAGTACCTTGTCGAACAGGCGGAACGTGCCGCCGTACGTGTTGTCGCTCACGACCACATGATCGCCGGCCTTCAGCAGCGTCGCGATCGCGCCAATCGCAGCCATTCCCGAGGCAAACGCAAAGCCGGCCTTGCCGCTCTCGATGGCCGCGATGTTGCGCTCGAGCGCCATCCGTGTGGGGTTCTGCGTGCGTGCGTATTCGTATCCCTTGTGTTTGCCAAGGGCTTCCTGCACGTAGGTCGACGTCTGATAAATGGGCACGATGATTGCGCCGGTGGACGGATCCGGTTCCTGGCCTGCGTGCAGACAGATCGTGCTGAAGCGGGCGCGACTGGTGAGCTTCACGATCCCGCTACGATACATGTTTTAATAGCGCGAAGTCCACGTACGGCACATGCCGCGATATCGATCATCAGGACCTGCCGCATCACGATCCGCGCTGACACCGGCCGTCGAGTGGGGCACGGGCATCCGTCACGCGCTGTTGCACACGCTGCCGGGCCGCGCCATCGTTCTCGGGCTCCTGATCAAGCTTGGCCTCGCGCCGCTGCGGCTCGTTCTCGGCGTCACACCCGCGTTCCTCAGCGTGGTCGACACCGTGGCGGGCATCGCCATCGCCGCCGGCCTCGCCTGGTTCGTGTTTCGACTGCTCGTCCTCGCGAAACGCCGGCTGCTGTGGCGCGTGCGGCGCAAATTGATCCTGTCCTATATCTTCATCGGGTTCGTGCCGGCGATCCTCATCGGTGCATTCTTCGTCCTCTGCGGTCTGCTGTTGTTCTACAACTTCAGCTCGTATCTCGTGCAGACGCAGCTGCGCGAGCTCGAGGGCCAGGCGCGGTTCCTCGCCTCGAGTGCCGCCATCGAGATTCAGCGCGCCGGCGCGCGCGAAGCGGCGGCGATCGTGCAGCGCAAGCAGGCGAACGGCGCCGCGCAGTCCGAGGGCCTGTCGATCGCCGTCGTGCCCGTCGGACGGTCCTGTGGCTCGAGATCGCCGTCGACCGGCGAATCGCACATTCCACCTTCGGCTGGACCCGTTCCGGATTCCGGCAGTCGAATTCCGGATGCCACCATTCGAATTCCAAATTCCAAAGTCCAGATTCCAAATTCGATCACCGCGGGCCCGTGGTCACACGTCGATCCGCCGGCGGCCATACCCGCCTGGATCGGATGCGACGGTTTCAGCGGCCTGATGGCGTACTCGCACGCGCACCGGACCGCTTCCTCCCAGGCGTCGCGCGCCGCCGACGGGCAGACCGCGCGATCCGCAAAGGACCCCGAAGACACGCACATGTTCCTGCGTGCGGCCGCGTACCCCGACTCGACGAGTCCAGGCTACGCCGTGGTCGTCGATCTCGTGGTGGGCGATCAGTCGAAGCAACGCCTGCGGCGCGAGACCGGCGTGGATCTGAAGACCGTCAGCACGGTGCCGTTCACCGACCGGCCCGATGCGAAGCCGCTCGAGGGCCGGCCCGGTGGCGATTCGGCCGCGGCGAGTCCTTCGTCGAATGCCGGTCCATTGAGCTGGGTGACGCTGCTCACCTACCACGACTGGCACACGGGTGTGGCCGGCACGCTGCTGGTCTCGACGCAGCTCAGCATCGCCGAGATCTACGATCGCATCGCCGCCGCCCAGGGCCTGATCGGGAACCGCAGTTTCGGGCAGGCCCTGTTGCTCGCCCTCCTGGTCATTGTTGGCGGATTGTTCCTGGTCATCGAAACCGTCGCATTCGTGGTCGGGCTCGCGCTGGCGAAATCGATCACCGGATCGGTGCACCAGCTGTTCACCGGGACCGAACGCGTCCGCCAGGGCGATTTCACGCACAAGATTGCCGTGAAGGCGCAGGACCAGCTCGGCGAGCTCGCGGAATCGTTCAACTCGATGACCGCCAGCATCGAGGATCTCCTGCGTCAGGCGGCCGAGAAGAAACGGCTCGAGGAGGAGCTGCGGATCGCGCACGAGATCCAGATGTCGCTGCTGCCGCAGGGGCCTCTCATGATGCCGGGCCTGTCGGTGACCGCGTTGTGCGTCCCGGCGCGCGAAGTCGGCGGGGACTATTACGACTTCCTGCCGCTCGGCGACCAGCGCGTCGGCGTGCTCATCGCCGACGTGTCGGGCAAAGGCACGTCGGCGGCGCTGTACATGGCGGAGCTGAAGGGACTCATGCTGTCGCTCAGCGAGATTCACCGGTCGCCGCGGACGCTCCTGATCGCCGCCAACCGCATCATCGCGCAGCACCTCGATGCGCGCAGCTTCATCACGATGACCTACGCCATCCTCGATCTTCAGGCGCGCACGATGACCTACGCGCGAGCGGGTCACACGCCGCTGATTTACGTGCCCGGAACGGGCGTCGACTCCCGGCGTGCGCAGATCCTCGCGCCGGACGGTCTGGTGCTGGGCCTGAAGATCGACAACGGGGAGATGTTCGAGCGGCTGCTCGAGGAGGACACCATTCCGCTGCACGCCGGCGATCTGTACCTGTTCTTCACTGACGGCATCAGCGAGGCGATGAACACGAACGACGACTGCTTTGGCGAGACCCGTCTCGGCCAGCTCGCCGAGGACCACGCCGATCTCCCGTCCGACGAGCTGCGTGAGCGCGTGTTGCGCGAAATCTCGGCGTTTGTCGGCGACGCGCCACAGCACGACGACATGACCATGATTCTGCTCAAGGTGGACGAAGTGGCGGCGGCCGTTGCCTGATCTGGCGGTCATCTTCCGCAGCTCGTCGGCGATCGAGGCTCGCGTCGTGCGCAGCCTGCTCGAAGCGCACGGCGTGATGTCGGTCGT
>QHWF01000223.1 GCA_003222455.1 Acidobacteriota bacterium | reverse complement strand
GATTCGAGCTGATCCGGCATGCGGATCATCGGGGCGGCACCGTCAGGACCGGGACACGCCGCGATCATCTTCGCGACGTTGTCCCACGACATCGTGCTGTGCTGCATCTCGAACCAGACGTACCCGTAGTGCTTGCGGACCTCGCAATAGAACTCCGGGTCGAACGTGCTGATCGTGTAACTGGTGACCTGCTTGTCGCTGAACAGCATCTCCTTCGCCTTGTTGTAGAAGGGACGCTTGTAATTTGCGCTGACGTACGACTTGGTCATCCAGCCCCAGCCACGCGAGTCGACGGGCACCGGATCCGTGCCCCAGACGCCGGTCACCAGATTTCCCGGGCCGATCAGCGGAGCGTCTGCGCGGCCGCCGCCGCCACCACGCTGGCCCCCGCCACCGGCTGCCGCTATCTGGCTTGCGCCCTGTCCACTACCCGCCGGGCCGGCGGCGCCCTGCCGTTGTGCCTGCGTCGGGACCAGCGCCACGCATGCGAGTACAAAAACGCTCGCCGAGATGATCAAACGCCTCATCCTCATTGCTGCCTCCTCCTGCTCGAAGATCCACCTCGGGGCCTGGGCCGAAAACATCCTCGGTAGTGTACGTTATGCGAATATCTCGTTGACGGGGCATTTCTCATCGACCAGCGCTTGAATAATCGGCGCCGCATTGTCGCCGTTCATGAAGATCACCCAACCAGCTTTGCGCGCGACCGATGCAACGACAAAGGCTTTGAAACCGGGATTGTCGCCTCCGTGGGAAATGACGTCACCGAATTTTCCGTGAAAGATTTGCCAGCCGAGCGCCCAGGACGATGTGGAGTCAACCTTCACCTGGGGTCGAATCATCTCGTCCCTCATCTGGCGGCTGAGGCGAAAGGCGTCCGATCGTCTCGGATCGATCACTTCGATCATGAACCTCACGTACTCCGTTGCCGTCGTATGCAGCCCTCCGGCTGCAGCGTAGCGTGCCGCATCGACGGCGCTCGCTCTCCGGCGCGGGCTGCGTATATTACCGGTCGCATCGTGGCCTTGCGCAGCTCGAGTCTCGTAGTCGGAGTTCCAGAGATAGCCACTCGAGGGCATCCCGAGCGGATCGAGCACGTTCGCCTTCAGATAGCCACCGATATCGGTCGCGCATACGCGGAGACCGTCCTCGAATGTCGAGCACTTGTCTGGATCAACTCGACCCAGCAGGCGAGTGATGACCGACTGCAGGTACCAATAGCCTTCACCCGAGTATGACCAATGCTCACCAGGCGTGAAGGCGAAGCCAAGCGGAGTGTCGGATGATCGCCAATTCGGCAACCCGGTCGTGTGGCAAAGCACACGCCTGACGGTGATGAGATCAACCCTCGGATCACTGAGAGGACGCTCACTCGAATACCTCGTCAACGGAGTGTCCAGCGACAAGACTCCTCTCTCGCACAGCTTGAGAACGGCGTACGCGAACACCGTCTTGCTGACGGACCCGACCTCAAAGATGGTGTCATCAGAGATCCGTGCTTTGGTCTCGACATTGGCGACTCCGTACGAGCGTCGCCAGGCGAGCGCCGAATCCTTCACAACTGCAATGGACAACCCCGGCACCTTGGTCTCCGTTAACAATTCCGGAATGCGCTTGTCCAGGTATTCGGGGATGTTCCGAGGCAGGTCAGGGTGAGAGGCATTCTGCCGCGCACAACCGGCCGACGGAAGCAGAGCGAGAGCGCATGCCGCGCGACACGTGTCCGTGACAAATCTGCGTCGACTTGCGGCCATCGCGCTGTTCCTTGTCCGCCTAACGCGCGGCTTCAGCCGCGGTGGCTCAGCATCGCACCAGCCGCTCGTCGGCTGCAAGCCGATGTTACGGCCGACGCGACGTTCTGATCGCGTGTCGGGAATCGTGTTCGTCCTCGCCAAATTTCCTGCTGCTTCAAGGCAGGTTCTGGTGCGCTTCAACGCGGATCCTGGCATCATCTCACTCGCATCGGTTCGGCGAGGCGGCTAATCTGCGCTGTCGCAGAGGCGAGGGGGGTGCCGAGGGCGGTCTGATAACGGGATCCTTCGGTCAACTCGCCCCGCTTGATGCGGACTATCCTCTGCTCGCCCGCGCCGACGCCGGCGGCTACATGCTGCGGCCGGTCGATTTCTGTCTCGACGAAGTTATCGCCGAGTGCTGCCGTGCCGTCGACGTGCTCGCGGTCGAGCGCAGCGTCACCACAAAACCAACGCGGCGCAGGAGATTCCGTATCGGGGCGATGAAGACCTAGGGCGTCCGCCGGGGTCCGCTAAAGGCGGACACTACGTACCTTCGCAACCAGTACCAAGTTTTTGTACGTGGTGTCCGGCTTTAGCCGGACCGTCTATTCGTATCGCAGCGCGTTCAGTGGACTGACCCGCGTCGCCCGCAGCGCGGGCAGGTAACACGCCACCATCGCGACCACGGCCAGAATCACCACCGCCAACCCAGAGGCGGCGTCGGCCGCCGTGACACCAAACAGCAGTGTCGACACGAGGCGCTGCAGCGCGAACGACGCCGCAACCCCAATCACAATTCCGGCGCCGATCAGCCGTGCGCCGTTGCCGACGACCAGGCGCAGGATGTCCTGTCCTTTCGCGCCGAGCGCCAGCCGGATGCCGATCTCGCGCGTCCGCTGCGATACCAGATACGACATCACCCCATAGATGCCGACGACCGCCAGCATCAGTGCGCACGCCGCGAAGACGCCCATCAACCACATTGTGAAGCGCGACTGCGACGTCTGTCGGCTCACCAGCTCGTCCATCGTCGCGATGTTGTAGACCGGGATTGATGGATCGGCCGCGCGAACCGCGGCGCGAACCGTGGCAATGAGCGACGCAGGCGGCACGGTGGTCCGCAGGGCGATGGCGAGGAGCGAATTCCGATCCGCGAAGGGAAGATAGATGTCCGGGTCGGCGGTCGGGTTCTGCGGCAGGCCGCGGTATTTCACGTCGCTGACGACGCCGACAATCGACATCCACGGGTTGCTCGACGTCAGCGAACCGAACTTCACCCGCTTGCCAATCGGGTCCTGTCCCGGCCAGAACCGCTTGACGACCCCTTCGCTCACGATCGCCGCCGTCGAGGTGGGCGAAATCTCCGCGTCGGTGAACGTCCGGCCGCTCACGAACGGGATCCGAAGCGTGCCGAAGAAGTCTGGCGTCACACGGTGGACGTAGATTCGCGGCATGTTCTGCGCGTTGACGGCCGGTTGGCCTTCGGCGGCGTAGAAGGACGCGCCACCGTCGCCGTCGAGCGGCAGACCGTTCGCGAGGGTCGCCGCGGCGACGCCTGGAATCGCGCGCAGCCGATCGAGCAGGACGCGTCCCTCTACGACGGGCCGCGGCGCCGGCGCGGCCTGGCCTGTGGCGGCGGGCGCGGCCGGCGACACGGAGGCTCTCGGGATGCTGACGTGCACCGTCAGGACCGACTGCGGATCGAAGCCGGGGTTCAGCGCGGCGAGATTCCGGACCGAACGAATCATGAGGCCTGCGCCCACGAGCAGAACGACCGCCAGCGATACCTCCGCCACCACGAGCGCGCTCCGCACGCGTTGCGACTGCCGGCCGCCGCTCGATCGCGCCGATTCCTTGAGCGACTCGCCGAGATCCGGCGCGTGTGCCTGCAGTCCCGGCACCAGCCCGACGAGGAGGCCGCAGGCCAGCGACACCGCGAAGGTGAACAGCGCGACGCGCACGTCCAGGTCCGGCGTCGCAAAGCTTGGAAACGTCACGGGGCTTTGCGCGATCAGCGTTGAAACCGCCACACGCGCGAGGACGAGACCGACCGCCGCTCCCAGCAAGGTCAGCACGCAGCTTTCGGTGACGAGCTGGCGAAGGAGACGTCCGCGCCCGGCGCCGAGCGCCGTCCGGACCGCGATTTCGCGCCGGCGCGCTTCGGAGCGCGCGAGCAACAGGTTGGCCACGTTGGCGCAGGCAATGAGCAGCACGAAGGCGACCGCGGCCATCAGCGTGAGCAAGGCCGGGCGGATATTGCCGAACAGCTCGACGTCGAGCGGGCTTACTTCGGCACCACGCTTGTCGTTCGTGTTCGGGTAGGCCTGCTCGAGCCGCCTCGAAATCGCGTCCATGTCGCTCTGTGCCGCTGCGAGCGTCACGCCCGGCTTCAGGCGCGCGAGCGCGGCAAATCCCCTCGTGCCGCGCCCGGCCATCGTGTCCGGCGGCGCCCACATGGCGAACGGCACCCACAGTTCCGCCGCGTCTGAAAGCCCCTTGAATCCCGGCGCCATGACGCCGATCACGGTGTACTGCCTCGGCGCGCAGCACAGCGTGATGGCGCGCCCGATGATCTGCGGATCCGAGCCGAAGCGCCGCTTCCACAGCCCGTCGCTGAGAATCACGACTTGCCCAGGCTTCGCCACGACATCCTCCTCGGGCTGGAAGACACGGCCGCGCGCGGGCGCGACGCCCAGCAACGAGAAGTACGGCGCCGACACGACCTCGGCGCTGATGCGCTCGGGCTCGTCGAGGCCCGACAGATTGAACATCTCTCCCTCGAACGCAGCCACGTCCTCGAAACTCCTGGCTTGCGCGCGCCAGTCGAGATAATCCGGGTACGACGCGCCGCGGCGCTCGACCCGGGCGCGCTGCACGTTGCCCCACAGCTCGACGAGGCGGTCGGGATCTCGGTAAGGCAGCGCGCGCGCACGAATCGCATCGACAAGGCTGAAGATCGCCGTGTTGGCGCCGATGCCGACCGCGAGCGCGAAGACCGCGACGAACGTGAAACCGGGCGCCTTGCGCAGCGTACGCAGCGCGTAGCGGACGTCCTGCCGGAAACTCTCGAACGAAGGGAAGGTCCACATGTCGCGGGTCTGCTCCTTCAAGTGCGTCACGTTGCCGAATCGTCGCCGCGCCTCGTCCGAGGTGAAACGCCAGCTCTTCGTCCAGATCGCGATCGAGCCGCCGCCGGTGGACGATGGCGATGAGGCGGTGCCCGAGTGTCTGAGCGTTCATCGTTCACGCTTTTTCACGAAGTCCGAAGAAACAAGGACACGAAGTGAGTAGCCGTTCGAGCGTTCATGCCGTCTGCATCACCCGCGTGACCGCGGCGGCCACACGATCCCAATAAGCGGCCTCCGTCTCGAGCTCCCGGCGGCCGGCCGCGCTGAGGCGGTAGTACTTCGCGCGCCGGTTGTTCTCCGACGTCCCCCATTCCGAGCGCAACAGGCCGCGTACTTCCAGCCGATGGAGCGCCGGATAGAGCGCGCCTTCTTCCACCTTCAACACGTCGCGCGACGCGCCCTGAATGAACTGCACGATGGCGTAGCCGTGCAGGTCGCCCCGACTGAGCGATTTCAGAATCAGCATGTCGAGCGTACCTGGCAGCAAGTCGCCCGTCGCGGTTGCCTTCTTCGTGTCTCCCATAATTTAGTTAGGGGAGATACTGGCACTTAGACGGCCGGTGTGTCAAAAGGTTCGGTGCAACACGTTGTGGCGACGAAAAGCTGCGCTGGATGTTTGCGCACAGGTCGTTTCTCGATTACGGCATCAAGGCGCCCGGCGAGTCCGAGTACCAGCCAAGGCCGTTCGAACCGCTCATGGCCATTCAGAGCATGGTGACGAGGCGCGACGGCGGACACGCGGGCCGGGACTTGTAATCGAGACGACGAATCTTCCATTTATGGCTTTGAGCGAAGAACAGCAGTGGCGCGCCGTAGCGAACGAGCCACACGGCGAGATCGCGTTCCACCGCGGGAATGTCCTGCACGAACGATGCTGATTTGTGACGACTTACCCGAGCCCGACCGATGGAGCGGCTGAGGGCACAGCCACCTGTTCTTTAACTCGGCGGCCGTCGGACGGGCGCGGGCGTAATCGCGTCCCACCGAAGGCCAAGCAGGAGAACTCACGGGATGCCCGGACGCTGTTGCCACGAAAACACGAACGCCGCTGCGGTCCGCATATCGGTGCGCCCGAATCCGGCGACCGGCGCATTGCGATGTTCGAGCACGATCGACGCCTTGAGCGACAGCAGCCGCGTCAACGCGACGGTCATCCGGATAGTGCTCGTCGCCCGCCAGTCTCGCGCCGCCTCGAGGTCGATGACCATGGCGAGGTCCTCGGCCAGCTCCGTGCCCGGGGCCATCCGCCAGACGTGGTTCACTGCGCCGGTCGCCGTCACGAACTGCAGGTCGGTGTGATCGACGCGCTGCTCGTCCGTGAATCCGATGCTCGCTTCAGTCGTGAGCGCATTTCTCCGCGGCAGGGTCTTGACGAACGCCACACCGCCTTCCGTCGTCAGCCGATCGTCAATGCCCGAGAACCGATTTCGCGCGTACGATCCACGCGCGAACAGTTCGGTTGGTCTTGCGAGACGAAACCCCTGACGCGCCTGCATCGTGATCGACCGTGCCTGCGTCACCTCGTCCGCTTCGCTCGTGAGGAACGCGAGCGAGGCCCGGGTGCTGGTGCCGTCGGTGCGGTGGATCAGGCTGCCGCCGAGTCCGGCGGTGCGCGTCGACGTATTCCCGGCTGTAGCGACCAGGGACAGTTCGCCGCTCACGTCCCACGCCGGTGGAGGCAGTGGCGCGATGCCGTACTGCCCGGCGACGCCGGCACCTGCCGACGGTGCAGGCCCGGAATGCCGGATCTGAAGGCGCCAACCGTCCGGGTATTCGGTCCAGACGTCGGTGATGAGACTGCGCATCACCGCCTGACGGCAGGTGGACGGGTCGATATAGAACGTCAGCTCGAACGACGCGATGACGACGCCGCCCTGCTGGCGCGCGTGAAAGCTGTCAATCGTGGAACGATCGCCCCAGCACAACGTGATCGCATTGCGGATCCAGGTGTCGCGATCGATATCGGGCGCGCTCCGGAGGATATAGTCGGGTGCGAGCAGTTCCTCGAGGCGTTGCCGGTCGCGCGCGTGCATGGCGCTGGCGAGCGCCAGTTCCTTCGCGTGAATCTCAGCCGAGCCGCCCGCGGGGTCGACAGTTTGACCTGCCGCCGTGTTTGGAGCGAAGGCAAGCAACATCGACGCCGCGAGCGCGGCCGCGTACCTCATCACGCGAGGACTTCATGACAGCGCGCGCAACGCGATCATCGATCATGTCGGGCCCGCGCTGTCGCCGTTGTTTGACGGCGGGCATCGCCGTCCGATATCAACGGTGAACCGATCGAATCAGCCAGATGCCGCACCCGATCAGCACCGGCGCCGTCGTCGCCCCGGGCAGCCACTGGCCGAAGTAGATCGATCCTGCGAGGCAAGCGGCGCCAACATCAACAGCGCGACAATCAGTCCGGCGAGGCCGGTCAGCCACACGCCAAACGTGAACGTCGGCATAGGAAACCACGCAAATCGCGCGCGAGCCGCGCGGACGATTGGGTTATACAAGGAAAGGAAGTCAGTCAGCGCCTCGTCGGTCACATGGGCCGCCAGTGCGATGGTCATCGCTATCCAGGCACGGCCGAATGCGATCCGCGAGCAGGAATGCGGCGGTGATGTCCCGACGGACCGTGTCACCGCCGCAATCATTTGATCAGTCATCGCAGGCCGGGCCGGCGCCACCACCATCCTGTCACAGGATGAAGATCAACCGCACCTGAAAGATGTTCATGTGTTGACTGTCAGGGTCTCACGGAGTAGGTTTGGGCCGTCCGGCTTGCCGGAAGGAGTTTGCCATGAACGCCAGACTCCGGACCGCGGTGCCAATCGCGGCCCTTGCCAGCCTCGGGACAGGCATGAACCTGAGTGCCCGGTCGGGCGACTCGCCGGGTGACGTCACGTTCACGAAAGATATCGCACCCATCCTGCAGCGCAGTTGTCAGCAGTGTCATCGTCCGGATGGCGTCGCGCCGATGTCGCTGGTCTCCTATGAAGATGTGAGACCCTGGGCCCGGGCCATGAAAGTGCGCACCGGCCTCGGACCTCGCGCGGGCGTGATGCCGCCATGGTTCGTCGAGAAGGACCTCGGGATCCAGCATTTCAAGAACGACCTCTCGCTGAGCCAGGAAGAGATTGCCACGATCGCGAAGTGGGCCGATAGCGGCGCCCCGCGTGGCAATCCGGCGCAGATGCCCTCACCACTGAACTTCGACGACACGGACAAGTGGACGATTGGCGAACCGGATCTGGTGCTGAAGTCCAAGGAAGTGACGGTTCCGGCTGCTGGACCCGACTGGTGGGGAGATGTCGGCCTCGTGCCCACAGGTCTTTCTGAAGACCGGTACGTCTCCGCTGTCGAGGTCCGGGAGGTCAACGACATTCCGAAGGGCGGGCAGATTAAGACCGTTGGCGGACGGTACGTGTTTCATCACATGACGTATTCCAGTCTGGTTCCGGACGAACGGGGATCCGATCCGGTCGACGAAGGTTCTACCAGCTGGCCCATTCACGAAGTCGGGCGCAATGCCGATATCTTTCCGCCGGAGGCTGGCCGCCTGCTCCAGGCACATTCGGCGTTGTCTCTCGCCGCCGGCCATCTCCACGCGAACGGACGGGAGACGAAAGCGCACCTCGAATTCGGGTTCAAGTTCTTTCCAAATGGGTACAAGCCGCTCTATCGCCGGTCGACCCTGAGATTGGGCAATGGCATCGACATCGACGTGAAGCCGAACCGAGCCAACCAGGAGCTTCACTCGTATGCCGTCCTGCAGGACCATACCAAGATCATCGCGTTCGAGCCCCACCTGCACGCGCCGGGCGTGCGCATGTGCCTCGAGGCCATCTGGGGCCACAACATTCAGACGCTCAACTGCGTCGGCTATGACCACAACTGGGTGAAGCAGTACGTGTACGACGATGATGCGGCGCCACTCCTGCCGAAAGGCACCATCGTGCATCTCATCGGATTCCTCGACACCACGCCCGCGAACCGGAATCCGGCAGACCCGAGAAACTGGGCTGGAGGCGGTCGGCGGTCGATTGCCAACATGTTCATCGACCTTGGCTATTCGGTGGCGCTCACCGAAGAGCAGTTTCAGGCCGAAATGGCGAGGCGCCGAACGAGCATGAAGAACAGGAACGACTACGACATCGGGTGCCCGCTGTGCTGGGCTCCTCCATTGCCGCCGACGCCACCGACGCAGCCGAGCACGCCAGAGCGAAAGCAGTGAAGCGCCTGTTGCTCGCCGTGCTGGCGGGGTTCCTGTCGTTTCACACGGCCGGCGCCCAGACCAGATTCACGTACTCGAGCGGTCAGAGTGTGTCGCCCGCGTACGAAGGGTGGATGGCGAACGAGGACGGCTCCTTTACGATGTACTTCGGGTACATGAACACGAACTGGCTGCAGGAATTCGACATCCCGATTGGACCCGACAACAACATCGAACCTGGAGGCCCCGATCAAGGACAGCCGAGTCACTTCTACCCTCGACGAAGCCCGTTCCTCTTCACCATCCGCGTTCCCGGGGATTTGGGCAACAAGGAATTGATCTGGACCCTCACGACCAACGGGAAGACGGAGCGCGCCTATGCGTCGCTCAAAGCCGATTACCAGATTGACAAGCAGGTGATCTCCACCGAAGTCGGCGGAGACTTCGGCAGCCTCCGCGACGAACTTCGCTACAACGTCCCGCCGGATCTCGAGGTGAAGGGTGAGAAGCGCCGCGGCGTCAGCGTGGGAGAACCGCTGACGTTGATTGCGTTTGCCGGCGATCCCGACAACCTGCCCGCCAGAAGGGACGGACGGCCACAGCCCGGCGCCAGGGCGCCGCAGTCAAGCGGGGCGGCAACGCAGCCGGCAAGGCAGCCGGGTGCTTCGCGCACACCACAAACCGCTGCAAACGCCGCCAACCTTGTGTACAGGCCGCCGTCATCGATTGTCCCGTCCAGTGGGCCCGGATTGCGGCTGTCGTGGATCGTCTACCGAGGGACAGCGGCAGCGGTAACCTTCAACCCCGATCAGATGAAGACCTGGACGGACACACGCGCATACGCGAACTCTCGGTGGTCGCCGCCGTACACCATTCCTGCGCCGCCTCCCGACGGCAAGTGGGTGACCCGAGCGACATTCCGCGAGCCCGGAACGTATGTGCTCCGTGCCGTGGCCAGTGACGGTGCGTTGTTCACCTATGAGAACGTGACCGTGACGGTGACACGGTAGCGCGACGCGGTCGCTTTCAGCCGTATCGGGTAATCCGCGGCATCAAGGCCACGAAGACACGAAAGCACGAAAAAGAAAAGGATCATTCTTCTTCGAGTTTTCGTGTCTTCACGGCGGGTCACGCCGCTGGTGCGTGCCGACGGACAGCGATATTGCAAGGAAGAGGGATTATCCGGATGGGCGCGCTACGCGCGACGTCATGAAGCTGTCGAATTCCTCAGATCGCTGGGCGCTTCGGACTGAACGTCTCTAGACCTCGGCCCGGGCGAAGGCCGATCGCCGCTCCGGTGAACTGAAAAAGCCGCCGCGAAGGCGGACCACACGCCGCTTCGAGCTTCGGCTGGCAGGCCATCGTTCGCACGCGTCAAGGACTTGCCGCCGCGGCCGATGTCTGACACAATGTCAGACATGAAGACCATTACCCTTCGCGCGCTGCGCCGGGATGCGTCGCTGTTGGATGCTGCTGCCGATGGAGAAGAGATTGTCGTGACCCGATTCGGCAAGCCGTACATTCGAATCGTTCCAGCGCAGCAGCCTCGCTCGTTCCTCGGTGCGGGCCGGCATCTGCGTCAACGCGAGCCCGTCTCCGCGGCGCCGATCCCCGCCTCCGCGTGGAAAGGCCTCGGGTGAAGTTTCTGCTCGACACGGCTCCGTGGATCAACGGGGTCACGTTGCCCGAGACCATTCCGCCGCGTATTCGACGCCTCCTTGACGTCAGCGAGAGAAAAGGATTGTGCCGTGTCAGCCTGTTGGAAGCCGCGATTCTCCACCGGTTAGGCCGGCTGAAGTTCGAGGGGACTCTGCCGGATTTATTTGCCGCGGGACTGTCGGAAGACGTGGAACTCCTGGACCTCACTGCCGCCATCGCCGCGAGAACCAATGAGCTGCCCGACGACTTCTCCGGCGACCCGTTCGACAGAACCATTATTGCGACGGCCGCGGTCCTGGACCTGACGCTCGTCACGACCGATCCTGCTATTCGAGATGCGGGAGTGTGCGCGGTCGAGTACTACCCGTTCAAGGCAAACCGACCGTCAAAGAGACGTCGGTGAGTCGCCTACCCGTGGCTTGGGACACTGACTCGGCTTCGCGCCGGCTCAAACGGCGTGGCGACTGCGACCCCGCAAATACTCAGTACGATGCGAGCACGTGACCTTCTGACGGCACCTAACCTGCCTGTCATTCACCGAACCAGTAACAAAGGCCGTCAGACCACGCTCGTCCGCGCATTTCATCGTCGGCACACAACAGCTGGCCGAAGACTTGGCCGCGCTGCGCTCACCTAGTGAGCACGAACCGTGAACTCGAGGCCGCCTTCAAAGGGCAAGGTCATCGTGCGCAGCCCATTGCGCGGATCCTGGACGAAGTCAAAGTACTCCCCGTATGCCTCGCGAAACTGCAGCGTGTTGTCACAGATGACGACCGCGCCCTCGCGCAGATGGGGTGCGATCAGAGAGAGCGCTGGGCGAGCCATCGGCGTCCAGATCTCGATGAGCATGAAGTCGACAGGGCCTTCGATATTCACGAGGGTTTCTCGCAGGTCCCCTTCGCGGAGGTCGATGAGATCGGCCAAGCCGGCTTCGGCAAAGTGACCGCGAGCCATCTTGGCCTTCTCCGGTTCAGATTCAGTACCGATCACGACGCAGGAATGGAGGTGGTCGTTGGGGCGCTGGAGCTCCTGCCGACGATTGTCACGCACGGCGGCGGCGAGAAAGAGCGTGGAGACACCGAATGATTGCCGGCCTCTACGACGCGGCGAGCTTGGAGTGCGCGACACACGTGATAGCACAACTACGCCTTTGCGCGATCGAGCGCGATCAGCTTGTCTCTCAGGAATTCATTGGTGCGCTCATCGAACTGGTTCCAATCCAACGAGCCTTCAGCGGCACGGGTCGTAAAGTAAGTCGTCAAGGCATCGTTCTGAGCGACATTCCGCGCGTAGAGCCGATCGAGCAGGCCATCGACAGGTGATCCGAGCACCAGGCGTTCGCTCATGTGATCCTCGCGCACATGCAGGCTCGTCGGTCTAATTGAGGAGTTTGTAGCTTCGGTCGGCGAGTCGTCGAACTTCTCGTGGCAGCCGTCGGTACGCGCGCCAGAAACGCTGGCTGGCGCGATGTTTCACAATTCACGAGTCCGGCCGGCGCGGTCGTCTCGCAACGCTTCGCGGGCTAGAGCCTCCAACCGGCCCGACGCCACGTCTTCCTCAAATTCCAGATCCCAGGCAGGAAGAACTGAAACGCCTCGTGCCGAGCAAATAACGGACGTTATCGCGCGCCGGCCTTCAGCTGCTGAAATTTCTCGAGCTCCTGTGCCGCAAGCGCCTGCCGGCCGGCCCGCTGATAGGCGCGCGCAAGCCGATAGTGCGCCTGGGCCTGATCGGGCTCGAGTGCAATCGCCCGACGCAACACGTCGATCGCCTCCGGGTAGCGCTCCTGGTCGGACAGCAACACGCCAAGCTCGAACAACGCTTTTACGAGCTTCGGATCGAGGGTCACGGCGCGCTTGAGCAGCGCTTCGACCCGCGCGAGATCCGCCGGCGGCGATTCGGATTGGCCGCGCCACAGGATCATCGCGTAATGAAAATGGGCGAACGCGTTCCGCGGCTGCGCTTTCACGAAACGGGCGAAGCGCTCGGCGACGTCGGTGCCAAGCGGAACGACGCCGTACATCTCGCCGAGAAATTGATACGCCCGCGGATCTGCCGGATCCAGATCGGCAGCACGGCAAAACGACTTCACGGCATCTTCGTACTGTCCTCGTGCGTACTGCACGATCCCGTGGCCGACATTGAGCCGCGCCGATTGCGGATGCCGCTCCAGCGCCGCGGAAAATACCTGCTCCGCGGGATCGAAGGCGTTCAGCTGGATCAGGTTGTTGCCCCAGTCGAACAGGTGTGATTCGGTGGGATCCTTGTGTGCGGCGATCTCGTATTCGCGCGCCGCCTCGACCAAACGACCGGCGCGCTCTTCGACGTTGCCAATCAGGTTATGGAGCTCGCCCGTGTCCTGAATCGCGAGCAGGCGCGTCACTTCAGCGCGGGCCGGTTCCAGCTTGCCGGTTTCAAGCAGTGCCAGCGCCAGATCGTAACTGTTGGCGTAATCGGGGGGGTTGATCGCCTTGGCGCGCTGAAGATGTGGGATCGCCGCATCGAGCTTGCGTCGGCCCAGATAAAACGTGGCGAGCGCGCGGTGCGCCTCGAACGAACCCGGTTGCGCGCGCACCGCTTCGAGCAGACGACGCTCGACGACGGCAAGGTCCGGAGCAGGAGCTTTCTTGACGGGCTCCGCCGCAGATGGCGGCACTTGCGGTGCCGCAGCCAGCGATGTCGTTGTCTCTGCGGCAAGCAGGAGCGCTAAGCCTGCCGCAGCGACACGCGTCAGAGCCATAAAGCGGTAGTGTCCGCCTTCAGGCGGACCAACATCAAGTCCGCGCCAACATCAGGTCCGGCTAAAGCCTGATACCTCTCGGAAATTCTGCGGCGCGACGATTGGGCCATTCCACGCCGAAAACCACTCCGCAGTCCGGAAAAGCGGCCCTGCAGCGGCTTGTCGGCGATTCCCGCGGGGCCCCACTTCGTCACCCCGCGGGGATTTCGGCGCCTCCGGACCGCTTTTCCGTCTGGCGCGTGCGCGGCCTGCTCCGAAGGTTTTCGGCGCAGAACGGCCCAATCTGCTCGACCCACCTGCCCTACCAGCCCCACCTGCCCTACCAGCCCCACCTGCCCTACCAGCCCCACCTGCCCTACCAGTGCAGCTTCGCGCCCAACTGGATCTGCCGCGGCGTGTTCCGCATGCTCGTGATACTGGCAAA
>QHWF01000222.1 GCA_003222455.1 Acidobacteriota bacterium | reverse complement strand
AAGTGCGATTTTCCGCCTGCTTTTGACTTTTCTGTTTTAACTTTTCACTTCAGGCTGCGTTTTTCAGCAGCCTGCTAGACCGGCCGGCCACGAGACGTTCGGCGCGGGGCCTCGAGCTTCGCCTTGACCGTGCTGTCTTTCTTGTCCCGTACGATGCCGATCGTGACCTCGTCGCTGTCCGGCGCCTCGCGGAGGCCGCGCAGCAGATCCTCGCGTGACCGCACCGATTGGCCATTAATCGCGGTGATGACATCCCCGGCCTTCAGACCGGCGCGTGACGCCGCGGAGCCGTCCGCCACGGACGTGACGAGCACGCCATCTTTCGCGCCGAAGTACCCGGCCAACTGGCTGGTCAATTCTTCGACGCTGACGCCCAGCCGCCGGCCGGCCAGCGGCATATCGAAATCGAAATTGAAATTGAACGGTGGCAGCCGATCGCCGAGACGTCCGAGGTCGCGCCCCAGATCGCGCATGTAATCGCCGAAATCGCCGTGAATCATCAGCTCGGCCCGCCGGTCGGCGTCGACTGCCAGCGTAATCTCGATGTCGCGGCGAGCACCGCCGCGAAGCATGACGGCTTTGACGGCCCGCCCCGGCGCGGTCTCCTGCACCAGACGCGAAAACTGGCGCGCGCTTCGCACCCGCTCGCCGTCGAATTCGATGACGATGTCGCCTCGCGCGAGCCCGGCCTTGTCGGCGGGCGAGCCCGGCCGCACTTCGTCGATCAGCACGCCAGTCGTGCGGTCGCCGCCAGCCTCGGCTGACCGGACATCCCGCACGGTCACGCCGAGCGCCGAACCTCGGCCGGCCAGCATCGTCAGCTCGCGCGCCCGGCGATCCGGCACGTCGTCGCGCTGTCCGTACAGGGCAGGAGCCTTCAGAACCGCGACAAGGGCGATGCCGCCGAGCACGATAAACACAGCCAGAGCCTTCAGCCATTTCATCGGTCAAGCCTCCCGACCATCCTATGAGACGGAAGACTCGCGCGAAAAGTTGGCTAAAATCACCGGCGGGCACGTGGCCAGGCACACTCCGTCGAACACCCGCGAAACGAAGGCGCAAATCCTCGAGCGCGTTGAGCGCGAGAAGGTCAAGTTCATGCGCCTTCAGTTCACCGACATCCTCGGAACCATCAAGAACGTGGAGATTCCGGACCGGCAGTTCGAGGACGCCCTCGAGGGCCGGATCATGTTCGACGGATCCTCCATCGAGGGGTTCGTCCGCATCGAAGAGTCCGACATGTACCTGCGGCCCGACCTCGCCACGTTCCGGATCTTCCCGTGGGCGGGCGCGACAGGGGAGAACGTCGCACGAATGATTTGCGACATCTTCACGCCGGATGGTCAGCCGTTTACCGGCGATCCACGCGCCTGTCTGAAGAAGGTCATCGCGCTGGCCGCCGCAAAGGGCTACTCGATGATGGCCGGACCCGAGGCGGAGTTCTTCCTCTTTCAAACGAAGAACGGCATCGCGACGACCGAGACGCACGACGCGGCCAGCTACTTCGATCTGAGTCCCGTGGACATGGGCGAGGACGTGCGGCGCGAAATCGTGCTCGCGCTCGAGGCGATGGGGTTCCATGTGGAAGCCGCGCACCACGAAGTGGCGCCCGGACAGCACGAAATCGACTTCCGTTACGACGATGTGCTGACGACCGCCGACAACGTCTCGACGTTCAGGTTCGTGGTGAAGAACGTCGCCATCAGAAACGGTCTGCACGCGACCTTCATGCCGAAGCCGATCTACGGGATCAACGGATCGGGGATGCACACGCACATGTCGCTGTTCGCCGGCGGCACCAACATCTTTTTCGACGCCAAAGCGGAGTGGCAGCTGAGTGAGACCTGTCTGAATTACATTGGCGGCATTCTCCGGCACGCGAAAGGATTCTGCGCCATCACCAACCCGCTCGTGAACTCGTACAAGCGCCTCGTGCCGGGTTACGAGGCGCCGACGGCGATTTCTTGGTCGGAGAAGAATCGGAGTCCGCTCGTCCGGGTGCCGGCGACGCGCGGCACCGGGACCCGGATCGAGCTGCGCATGCCCGACCCCTCGTGCAATCCGTATCTCGCGCTGGCCGTGATGCTGCGCGCCGGGCTCGACGGCATCGATCAGAAAATCGATCCGGGTCCGCCGATCAACAAGAACATCTACAAGATGAGTCATCGCGAGCGCCGGCACCTGCGCATCGATGAACTGCCGGGGAATCTGAGTGAGGCGCTCGACGAGCTCGAAAAGGACGATCTGATCCGCGAAACGCTCGGGGAGCACTTCGAGCACTTCGTGGCGGCCAAACGCGAGGAATGGCTCGACTACATCAAGCACGTCTCGCCATGGGAAACGGAACGCTACCTGGAAATGTATTAGCAGGCTGCTAAGCGCAGCCTGCAGGCGGGCTCCAGCAGGCTGCTGAAAAACGCAGCCTGAAGTGAAAAGTTCAAACAGAAAAGTTAAAAGCAGGCGGAAAATCGCACTTTTCTGTTTTGGCTTTTCAGTTTTAACTTCAGGTGGGCGCCTTTTTCAGCGACCTGCTAGGCTCATGGCTTTCGGCTTTGGACCTGAGAAAACCGGGCAGGTGTACCGACGAGAGCTCACCCACAGCGAACGGAGCAACTCGCTGCCCAACGGACTTTCAGCCGGGGGAGCCGAGAGCCCGATTTGCCTGGATCCCTGGATTCCGATTTCGGCCGAGCTGCGCGTCAAAAACAGGTCACGGCGGCGTCCGCATCGCAGGACGCCGCGACACAACATCGCTGTTTTTCGGCACAATTTCAGCGAGTCGAGTCAGGCATGCGCTTTGATGTCACCTCGAGTGGGTCGCGTCGGGTCAACGGAATA
This sequence comes from Acidobacteriota bacterium, assembly GCA_003222455.1. Taxonomy (GTDB): domain Bacteria; phylum Acidobacteriota; class Vicinamibacteria; order Vicinamibacterales; family CAVVIG01; genus QHWF01. The sequence continues at coordinate 12,045 of QHWF01000222.1, read as the reverse complement.
CGTAACTTCAGGCAGGCGCTGGCATCGCCGTATTCCGCGCTCGTTCACCGATTCGGCGCGGCCCAGTAACGAAGCTTCGCCTCAAACCGCCGAGTAACAAGAAGTCTCGGCTGGCGCGAATCTTCGTTACTCGAGACGACTCCTCAACCACGCACGCTGTGGTTGTAACCTGACAAACCGTGGTGATCCCATGAAAAGCGCGGCTTCCCGTTTTCTCGCACTCGCGGCACTCGCCCTGATGGTCCAGGGGTGCGCGCTTTCGCTCCGCAATCCGGACATCGCTGACCTCCAACGTCACCCGGGCCGCTATACGGATCGGACCGTCAGCGTCAGCGGCGTGGTCACCAGCTCCTGGGGCGTGCCCCTCGTGCCATTCCGGTTCTACAAGGTCGACGACGGAACGGGCGAAGTAACGGTGCTGTCGCAGAGCTCACGGATGCCCGCCAAGGGCGAGCGCGTGCGCGTGAAGGGGAAGGTGCAGGACGTCGCCGTGCTCGGAGGGCGCGCCGTCGGCCTGCATATCCGCGAGGAAGGGTTGCACGTCAAGCGCTGAAACTCGGAACTGCAAACTAAAAAGTTGAAACCGAAGCCGGAACGAATGCTTTAAATTGAGCATTTCGCCGACTTTTTGGTTTTAACTTCCAAGTTTTTAGTTTCAAGTTTAACGCCAGCTCACCCCGTGATCCTGACAGCCACCGCAGTCATATCGTCGTTGGGCGGTACATCTCCACGGAACTCCTGCACCGCTGTGAAGATTGCGTCTACGAGCTCGGGGGCAGAGCGCCGACAGGCGCCTTCGACCACCGCGAGCAGCCGCTCGGCGCCAAACTCCCGCCCGATCGCATCGTTCGCTTCGAACACCCCGTCCGAGCAGAACACGAACACGTCGCCGGGCGACAGATCGAACGCGGCCTCGTCGTAGGTCGAGCCTGCGAACGATCCCAGGGGGACACCGGGCAGCTCGATCTGGCTGACGGTGTGGGCCGCGCACCGTATCGGGTACGGCAGCCCCGAATTCGCCAGCGTCACCCTCCGGCGCTTCAAATCGAACACCGCGTAGCACAGCGTGCAGTAGTACTCTTCGAGCTGGCGCTCGTGAAGAATCGTATTCGTCGACGCCAGCACGCCGGCCGGACTGAACTGCTCGGGGGCGTATCGGCGCCGGAAGGTCCGCGATCGAATGAGCTCGCCGGCAAACGCGCTGTAGAGAGCAGCCGGCACCCCTTTCCCCGACACGTCCCCGACGGCGACGACGAGGCTGTTCGGTTCGGGCGCGAGGAAATCGTACAAATCGCCACCGAGCTCGCGCGCGGGCGCGAAGCGGGCCGCCACGTCCACGTGCTTCATGCGTTTCGGCAGCTCGGCCGGCAACAGCGCCGCCTGCACCCGTTGTGCGAACCGGATCTCTTTCTCGAGCCGGTCCTCGTTCCCCCTGATCGTTTCGTACAACCGGGCATTCTCGATCGCCACGGCTGCCTGACTGCCGAGCAGCGTGAGAACTTCGACGTGGCGCTTGGTGAAGGCATCGAGCTCCGGGCTCTCGAGATCGAACACCCCGATACAGCGATCCTTCAGCATCAGCGGAATCGCCAGCTCCGAGCGGGCATCGTCCACCACCTTGATGTAGCGCGGCTCTTTGGAGACGTCGGGCACGAGCACCGACTCACCATTAAGCGCGGCGTAGCCGACGAGCCCGTGACCCAGCTTCACGCGCGGCAGCGACACGTTGTCGCCGTAGCGGACCGCCACCTTCATCTCCAGCTCGCTCGTTTCGTCGTTCACGAGGAGAATGCCGAAGGTGCGGTAATCGATGACGCGCCGGGTGAGGTTGGTGATACGCGTCAACAACTCGTCCAGATTGAGAATGGCGCCGAACTCACGCCCGATCTCGGCCAGCGTCTCGAGCGTGCTGGTGTACTCGCGCTCGCGTTCGAAGAGGCGCGCGTTCTCGATGGCGACGGCCACGTGAGCGCCGAACTGCCGGAGCATTGTTTCGTCGGCTTCCGTGAACTGGCCCGGCATGTTGCTGAGAAGATTGAGGGCACCAATCACACGGCCTTTCAGTCGTAGCGGAACCACGAGCTCGGCCTTCGATCCAGGGACAGCCTCCACGTAGCGCGGGTCGGCGTCCACGTCGTTGACGAGAATCGGCTGTCCTTCGGCGACCGCCGCGCCTACGAGGCCGTGACCGACTTCGACCCTCAGCATGCGCGCCATCTCCTCGGGATAGCCGACGGAGTAGGCGACCGACAGATCCTTCCTTTTTTCGTCGAGCAGATACACGGCGAACGCCTGGAAATCGGTGAGGCGCGCGATGAGCGTCGGAATCTTCTGCAGCAACTGGTCGAGATCGAGCACCGACACGACTTCGCGGCCGAGCGCGAAGAGCGTGGTCAGTTGATCGCTGGGTTTGGTCGTGGAGGTCATCGAGACGTCTACTATATAATTTTCTTACCGCATGGACCTGAGCCTCCCGCTCGATTACGCAGCCATCGAACGGATTCTGCCGCACCGCTATCCCTTCCTGCTGGTCGATCGGATCACGGAGCTGGAAGTGGACAAACGGATCGTCGGCATCAAGAACGTGTCGCTCAACGAGCGCTACCTTTCGCACACGGCCGACGGCTCGCCGGTGCTGCCGTCCACGATCCTGACCGAGGCCATCGCGCAGGTGGGTGCGATCATGATTCTCGCCAAGCCGGAGAACCGGCAGCGGCTCCCCTACTTCATGGGGATTGAGCGCGTTCGCTACCGCCGAGCCGTCCGCCCCGGTGACGTCGTCGTCATCGAAGTGGATGTCGTGCGGCTGCGCAGCCGCATGGGCCGGTTGAAAGGTGTGGCACGCGTGGACGGCAAGTCGGTCATCGACGGGACGATGACGTTCGCGCTGGGCCCGCCGCAGAGCTGAACGGATCACGAGATTGCCGATTTCAGCGTCCACGCCGATCAACGCAGAACACGCGGAACCCGTAGAAAACACCGTTTTTGTTCTGCGAGTTCTGCGGCTTCTGCGTTGATCGTCGTGGCGTTCGCGCAGGGCAATCGATTGATGCTTCAGCGTCTCTTGATCACCAACAGCACCGACCCGGCCTTGACCGCTCGTGACGTCCATGCCGCCCACCGCGAATCCGGCCTGAAGTAGCGATAGCCGTCCAGGAGGGCTGGTGTGAGAACGAGCATACCGATCGCGCGCTCGTCCACGCCGATCGCATCGGCCATCCCACGCGTATCCCGCTCGACCGGTCCCGCCTTCGCGAAGGCGACCATCGCGTAGCCGATCGAGTTCAGCACGTTGAAGGCGACCACGCCTTTTGTGAGCCACGCGTGCTCAACGCGAATGTTTGGCCGTCGCGTGAACACCCATTCGTTGGTGGCCTCCTGCACCCAGAAGCCCGCCGACGACACCGTGAACTCGCGACGCGGCGTCAGGTTGCTGCGATGCGAAATCGCAAAAAAGGGAACCGGACCGAAGTGAACGCCCGTCAGGCGCGGCCGGGCGTCGAACCCTTCATCGAACACGAGATGTCCGCTTTCGTGCAGCCCGAGCCCCAGCAGGCCGCCGGCAAGGAACTTCATCATGTCGACCGCGGCGTGCTCAGCATCGGGCGGCGCGGCGGTTGAGGTGTGCTGCGCTTCGGCTGACGTGGACACGAACAGGCCGAAAACCGCGGCCGCCAGCAGCCGAGCGCAACGGCCGAGAGCGGCACTCATGTTGCACCATTTCGCAGCGGGATGGGAGGACCGCATGCTTGAAACCCTTGCGATCATATTGATCGTCTTGTGGCTGCTCGGCATGGTCAGTGGCTACACGCTGGGCAATTTCATCTACGTGCTGCTGGTCATCGCGATCGTGCTGTTCCTGGTGCGATTGGTCAGCGGCCGGCGAGTCGTGTGACCAATCGAGATTTCTGACCAATCGAGATTTCAGATTGCAGATTTCAGATTTCAGATTGAAGAGTAACGAAGCTTCGCCTCATGACGCCGGGTAGAACCGAGCCTCGGCGGAGGCGGCGAACCTTCGTTACTAGGCCGTTCAGATTGATGACCCGAACGGCTGCGCCTGCTGAAACGCCTGTCGGAGCGCTCGCCCTGGCGCGGAGCATCGGATTGAGATCTGAAATCTGGAAATCTTCAACCTCGGACGAGTCTTCAATCTGAAATCTGCAATCTGAAATCTACAATCTCACGTTTCTCTGACCAGCGCCATCCCGATCAGCACGACGGCGGCTGCAATGCCTAATCTGGCATTGAAGGCTTCCTTCAGGATCAACGTGCCCAGCGCGACGGCGATCACCGGGTTCACGTACGCATAAAGCGACACGGTTGCGATCGGCAGATGCTTGAGGGCGTACGCGTATGCGGTAAAGCCGCCGATTGCACCGAACACAATCAAATACACCAGCGCCGCTGCGGTGCGAGCGTTGAACGTCAGCCACGCCGCTTCGCCCCTCATCGTCCCAATCGTCATGAGAAACAACCCGCCGAACAGCATCTCGAATGCGGCCGTGACGAGAACGCTCTCGTCGCGGGCCGCCGTGTGACCGCGCCGGCGCGAGTACGTCGACCCCAGCGCCCAGCCGAAGCAGGCGAGCTGGGCGGCCATCACGCCGCCGAGAAACGCCCGTCCGCTGGCGCTCACGTGGATCTCCGGCCAGACGAGGAGCACGATGCCGCAGAACCCGATGATCAGGCCGGCCGCCCGGCGGCCGGTGATCGGCTCGCCGTGCGCCGTCAGAGCGTCGATCCCCACCATCCAGAATGGCGACATGGCCACCAGGACCGCGGAACGGTCTGTTCCGCCCACACCACACCGCCGTTGCCGAATCCAAGCAGGAGGATGCCGAGAATGACGAGCGCCGGCCAGGAACCGGGCGCAGGCATCCGTACGCCGCGGACTTTCAGCACCGTGATCAGCAGCGCCCCGGCCACGAGGAAGCGCAGGCCTCCCATGAGCAGCGGCGGGACGGTTTCGAGCGCGATGCGAATCGCCAGATACGTGGTGCCCCAGACCAGACACACAAACACCCACGCCAGATATGCGCGTTTTTGCAATCCGTTATGCTACCGCGGGACGGGTCGAGTCGACGAGAGCGCGCGAAGCTGCGTCGCGATGCGAAATGCAACCACGAAGGCACGAAGCCACGAAGAACGCACGAAGAAGAACACTGAAGTATGAAGAGCCTTCTTCGTGTTTTCGTGGCTTCGTGGCCAAAGATGTTGCGAGCGGCCAATAGTGCCGCTCAAAGAACGGGTTGAGGTCTGTGTCGCCTCTAGCGGGGTCAGATAACGGTCGATACTACGGTAGAATGGTCGCAATCATGGGACGCAAGTCATCCGCGAAAGCACAGATGCGAACACCCGGGGGCCCGCCCGGTCCGCCGACTCTGCTCATCCTCGTGATCGCGATCGTGATTGCGGTGGGCGGCTTCATGTACGCCCGGAGCGGACGGGCCGCGGCGGATACGACGCAGTCGAGTGCTCAGCCGGCAGCCGCTGCGCCGGCAGCGGCAGTGCCCGAGATCGCGCGAGGGCCGCATCCGCAGAAAACGCTGCCGCCGCTGCCGGTTCAGGCGTATGCCCCGCCGCGGCCGCCGGACGTTGTTCGCGCCGCGTACGTCTTTGCCGCCGAACATCCCGAAGTCCTGAGTTATGTGCCGTGCTTCTGCGGCTGTGAACGCGGCGGCCACCGCGGCAACGAAGACTGCTTCGTCTCCGCCCGCGATGCGAACGGCGACGTCACCGAGTGGGAACCGCACGGACTCGATTGCACCGTGTGCATCGACGTCGCGACCGAGGCGCGGCAGATGTTCACGTCGGGCGCGAGCGTCCGCGACATTCGCGCCGCCGTCGAAAAGAAGTGGGCCGGGTTCCACGGCGGCCACACCCCGACGCCGCAGCCCGCGGCACCCTGAGCAACGTCACGAATCACGGAGCGTCTCCGAGTAGCTGACGCACACGACACGACATTCAACGCAGAAACCGCAGAACTCGCAGAACACCGGTTTTCTCTGCGGGTTCCGCGAGTTCTGCGTTGATCGTCGTGGTTAGTGTGCAAAGCGGCTGTTGTCGATTCTCGAGCTCTTCGTGGCTTCGTGACGAGCCGTCACCGGCCTCAGAAGGCCGTCCTATAATCGCGGGTCGTGGATACCCGCGGCGCAGCGTTCGCCCGGCTGTTCGAAGCTGTGCACGAAGGCGTGTACATCGGCACGATCGAATCGGATACCACCACGACGATCGCCGTCAATCCGCACCTCAAACTCATTTTCGGCTACGCCGGCGAAGCCGCTGAGCGCGACGTCCGGCCGTTCGATCGCGAGCATTTCGTCGATCCCCAGGCGCGCGTCGCGTTGCTCGCGCGTCTGGCGAACGATGGCGGCGTGAGCTCCTACCTGCTGCGACTGCGGCGGGCCGACGGCTCGCCGGTGTGGGTGGAGGTGACGGCTCACGCGGAACCGGCAGGAGCCGGCGGCGCCATCCGCATCGAAGCGCTGGTACGCGACGTCAGCGAGCGGAAGAAGCTGGACGATGAGGCCCGTGATTTGTACTCCCAGTTGCTCCAGGCCGAGAAGATGGCAGCGCTGGGGCAGACCATTTCAGGGGTGGCGCACGAGTTGAACAATCCTCTCGCCACGATCCTGAACTGGGCGGAGCGGCTCACGCAGCAAACGACGCTGGACGAGCCGGTCCGGCGCGGTCTCGAAACGATCCTTTCCGAATCCGAGCGCGCCGCGCGCATCGTTCGGAACCTGCTGACGTTCGCGCGGAAGCGGCAGACGACGCGGGCGATGGTGGACGTGAATCAAGTCACGCGCGAAACGCTCGCCCTCCGCGCCTATGAGCAACGCGTCAACAACGTGGCCGTCATCGAAGCGCTCGCCGCCGGGCTGCCGCAGGTCTTCGCTGATGGCCATCAGATCCAGCAGGTGCTGCTGAATCTGGTCATGAATGCCGAACAGGCGATGCTTGCCGCGAACGGACGCGGCACGCTCGTGGTGCGGACGTGGCACGACGCGCGGCAGGAATCGATCATGCTCGAAGTCAACGACGATGGCCCCGGCATTCCCGACGACCTGCAACCGAAGATCTTCGACCCGTTCTTCACCACCAAGGAAGTGGGCCACGGGACCGGACTCGGCCTGACCGTGGCCTATGCGATTGTGCAGGAGCACGGCGGCCGCATTCGTCTCGAATCGCGGGCGAATCAAGGGGCGTCGTTCTATGTCGAGTTGCCCGTCAGTGGCGCCCGGCTGTCACCGTCCGCCACGGCGCGAGGGCGGGCCGAGCCGCCAGCGACAGCCCCCGCGAGCGGATCGATTCTGGTGGTTGAAGACGAAGCGGCGCTGGCCGCGGCGGTGAGTGACGCGCTCCGCGACGCCGGGTTCACCGTCGACTACGCGGCGGATGGCGAGCAGGCGCTGCTCAAGATCGCCGAGCAGGCGTTCGATGCCGTCGTCTGTGATTTGAAAATGCCCCGCCTCGACGGAAAAGCGTTTCACCGCGCGCTCGCGACCGCGGCGCCGACACTCGTCAAACGCGTCATCTTCGTGACCGGCGACGTGGCCGGCACGAAGGCCGAGCAGTTCCTCGAAGAGAGCGGATGCCGCTGGCTGGCCAAACCGTTCCGGCTGGCCGACCTGCTGCGGACGGTCAAAGAGACTTTGGCTTAATCAACTCTCAACTTGCAAGTCTCAACGCTCAAGTCTCAAGTCTCAAGTCTCAACTCTCACGCGGCTGGAGTTGAGCGTTGATTCTTGAACGTTGAGACTTGAGCGTTGAGACTTGATTGTTGCTATCTGGCCGCCGCGACCGCCTGACGTGGTCGCACGACTTTCAGCGTCGCCTTGCCTGGCAGGGCCGCCTTGGCCGCCATCGCCCGTCTGGCCGGTTTGTACGGCAGGACCACAGCCTTCGCTGATGCAACTTCCGCGGCTGCGCCGACAGCATTCGTCGTGAGCGGCGTTGCCGCGGGCATGGTCGCGGCGACCGGCTTCCTCGCGGTGAACGCCAGGAGATGGCGGCGCAGTTCGGCGACCTTCTGCGGATTCATGTCGCCCAGCGAGTCTTTCAAGCGGCGAATGGCCCGCGCGTGGAGCTGCGAGACGCGCGATTCGTTCACGCCGATCTCGGCGCCAATCTGCTTCATGGTCGCTTCGCCGTAATAGTACAGGCCGATCACTTTCCGTTCACGCGGCGGCAGCGATTGAATCGCGGCGCGGACGTGGTCCCGCATCTCGGCCTTCTCGTAGGCGGCGTCCGGGGCGTCCGGCTCTGACGGAACGAGGACCGCCGGCAGCGTGCTCTCGTTCGTGTGATCGCCGCTGGCGAGCGGCGACGTCGATTCGATCGTATTGATGCGGACGATCGTGCGACTGAGGCGTTTCTCGTCCGATCCGACGCGGGCGGCGAGATCGGCCATTGACGGTTCGTGTCCGAGCTCCAGCCGCAAGGCTTCGCGTGCGGCATCCAGCTCGCGGCGCTGCCGGCGCACGCCGCGCGGCCACGCGTCGCGGCGGAGCGCGTCGATCATGGCGCCGCGCACACGGCGTTCCGCGAACGTCTCGAACTTGATTCCCCGATTCTCGTCGAAGCGATGCGCAGCGTCAATCAGGCCAATGACCCCGTCCTGTACGAGATCACCGATGTCAATCGAGTTCGGCATCGAGGCGGCCATCCGCCGCGCGAGCGCTTCGACAAACGGAAGGCCGGCGACGATTCGGCGGCTCTGACCGGCAGCAACAGGTTGGGCGCGCATCATGTCTCCTTGAGTGGGATTCGACGTCAGGGTGCAGACAGATGCGCTATATCGCAATGGCGATACCAACACACGGAACGCTGTTCCACTCCGCGCCACGCGCGGTGTTGTAATCGGTGTAAGTGGATGCGGAGTGGAGACTTGCAGGAGTGGGTCGTTTCAGAACGACCCGCGGGCGGATCGTGCAGATCGGTGTGAAACCGTCAACCGCTTGACGATTTACGCTGCCAGCGCGCCAAGGATTTGACTGCCGGATTACGATTCTGACCCGGGCGCATCGAGCCCGGCCGGAGTTGCCGCAACCCGGCGAATTTCCTTGGCGGTTGCCATCGCCTCGAGCGCACTCGACACGACTTGCATAGCACGCGCGCGATTCATCTCGTCGGCCGCCTTCGCTTCGAGTAATTCGGCGTGCGCGAGAATAATCCCGAGCTGATTGTTGAGGCGATGGAAGAGGAGACGCAATTCCGAAGATTCGTCCATTGGTCTCCTCGCCAGGAGCTCCTCAACAGTAACCGCCTGTTGCATCAGGCCTGATTCCGCCCTTCGGTCCAGACGGTCTGCACGGTGGGTCGATTGGGGTTGGCATTGTTCGGGTCGCGCCACAGCGTGTCAACGAAGATGCGCACCGAGCCGCCAGCCGTCCGTACGTATTCAATTTTCCCGCTGGAAAGCCAATTGTAAATCGTGCGTCGACTCACTCCAACGAGCTCACAGGCCTTCATGATCGAAATAGTTTTACGTTCCAAGAGTCTTGCCTCCGCCCTAAGCTATCGGTGGGTCGCCGCTTCGGGATTAGGGATCAGCCGCATCCCGGCCGGTGTCAAAGTTTTGGCGGGCTTTCACTCCTCAGGTCCAACTGCCTCTGGACCATCGTCGAGGCCGGCGATGGCTGCTCGACCCATTGCGAGCACGGCTTCATGAGTGCCTGCTCCGATGTGAGGCGTGCCGATGAAGTTCGGCGCTCGGAGCAGCTCGCGAGTGACCGGCGGTTCGGCAGTGAACACATCAAATGCGGCGCCGGCGAGCCGGCGTTCGACCAGTGCCGCGGCGACGGCGGACTCATCGACAATCCCGCCCCGCGCCGTATTGACGAGATATGCGGCTCGTTTCATCGAGCTCAGCTCGTGGGCACCAATCAGCCCTCGCGTGGACGCATCCAGAGGAACGTGCACGGTCACGATATCCGACTGCTCGAGCAGCGCGCTGAACGCGACCGGCTGCACGCCGTACTCCCGGTAGAATTCGTCGTAGGCGCGAACGTCGTGCGCGAGGACGGTGGCGCCGAACGCACGACACAATCGAGCGACCTGCTGGCCCACGTGGCCGCATCCCAGGACGCCTATTACGGCTGAAGAAAGCTGCCGGCCCCCGCCCGGTTGACGCCACACGCCCTCGCGTACGTTCAGCGCGAGCGGCACGATGCTCCGGCACAGGGCGATCATGAAGCCGATGGTGAGTTCCGCCACCGCCTGCCGGTTCACACCAGGTGTCCAGCGGATCGCCACGCCATGACGACGCGCCGCTTCGAGATCGATCATGTCGAGGCCGACTCCGTACTTGCTCACGACGCGCAGATCGGGCAGCGCATCGAACACGGCTTCGTCGAGCGTCTCGAGCCCGGTGATGGCTTTCGCATGGCCGCGCAGGAAAGCGATCAGCGCATCGCGGCCGAGCGGCCGGCCCGTCTCGTTGAAGGTCGATCCCGGATAGCGGGCCAGCAGCTCCTCTCGCAGCGTCTGGCTCTTCGGGAACGAATGCGACGCCACAGCAACCTCGGCCCGCATGGCGGAACTGCTCACGTCCGGTCTTTCGCGATCCCATCCGTGAGCCTGTAGGGCTGAGCACCGGTCCCGAAGAACTGTGTCAACATGTTGGCACACCCACAAATGTCCGACTCATCGAAGCATATTCTGCTCGTCGAAGACGAGGCGCCGCTGCGCCAGGCCGTCGCCGAGCAGCTCACGGATCGCGGCTACCAGGTGGAACAGGCCGACTCCGGCGAAGCCGCCGTCGCACGACTGTCGGATTTTGCCTTCGACATCATCATCACCGACCTGAGGCTGCCCGGGCTGGACGGGTCCACGGTGCTCGAAGCCGCCGTTAAACGTTATCCCGACATCATCGCCATCGTCGTCACCGGTTTCGGAACGGTGAAGGATGCGGTGGAGGCGATCAAGCGCGGCGCGTGCGACTTCGTCAGCAAACCGTTCCAGATCGACGAACTGCTGCACGTGCTCGAATCGGCGCTCGAACAGCGGCGCCTGAAGATGGAGAACGCGTATCTTCGCGCGCAGCTCGAAGAGCGCTACAGCTTCGCCGGCATCATCGGCAAGAGCACCGCCATGGCGCGGCTCTTTCAGTTGCTCGAGACCGTGGCGCCGACCACCAGCACGATCCTGATCACCGGCGAAACCGGGACAGGCAAGGAAGTCGTCGCCCGCGCCATTCACCACGCCAGTCCCCGACGGCCGCAGCGGTTCGTCGCGCTGAATTGCAGCGCCATTCCGGAGAGCCTGCTCGAAGCGGAGCTCTTCGGCCACGTGCGCGGCGCGTTCACGGGCGCGGTCGGGTCACGGCCGGGCCGCGTCGAGCAGGCGCATAAGGGTACGTTGTTCCTCGACGAGGTCGGCACGATGACGGCCGCGTTGCAGATGAAACTGTTGCGTGTGCTGCAGGAACGCGAGTTCGAGCGCATCGGCGACACCCATACCATGAAAGTGGACGTCCGTGTGATCGCCGCTACGAACAGCGATCTCAGACAGATGGTCGCGGACGGACAGTTCCGTGAAGATTTGTTCTATCGGTTGAACGTCATTCCGGTGATCTTGCCGCCGCTGCGCGATCGCAAGGAAGACATCCCGCTGCTGGTCCAGCACGTCCTGGACAAGATTGAGGCGAATCGGCCGGCAAGCGAGGGCGGCGTGTCGGACCGGCCGTCCCCGCTGACCGTGTCGCAGGAGGCGATGCGGCGGCTGATGGCGTATCACTGGCCCGGCAACGTGCGCCAGCTGGAAAACATCATCGAACGCGCCGTGGCGTTCTGCGCGGGCCGCTCCCAGATCGACGTCGGGGAACTGCCGGCGGAAATCCAGCAGAGCCAGGAGGTCGCGCTCTCGTCGCCGGTGACGCTGCCGGAAGAAGGCCTCGACCTCGACGCGTTCATCGCCGAGGTCGAGCGCGAGCTGATTCAACTCTCGCTCGAACGTACCGGAGGCAACAAGGGACAGGCGGCTCGCCTGCTGAATCTGAAGCGCACCACACTGGTCGAGAAACTCAAACGAATCGAGAAG
>QHWF01000221.1 GCA_003222455.1 Acidobacteriota bacterium | reverse complement strand
GCGAGCGTCGATGCTCGGTACGGGCTGCGTCCGCGCCAGCGGCGCGGATCCGACGATGGCGCGCCCACCGTCGGCCATCGGAATTCCGCGCGACACGTCGGCAGTGGATTCGGGCGCACGCTCGGCGCGCACACGACGCATACCTTCTTCGCCGAGCCGCGCGACGGCATGTTCGAACTCGCCGAGGCGGCCGCGCAGCGTTTCGAGCCGCGCGCGCAGCGTGTGGCCGAAGCCCGGATTGCCCTCTTTCCCGCCGATCGGCACGGCCGTGAGCGCGAGGATCGCGAGCACGATGCCGGTGCCGAACAACGCCGCAGCCAAGCCGTGGCCGACGCGCGTCGGTCGCCAGCCCCAGCGACCGGCAAGATCCGGGTCGCGCGTGAAACCGTATCGGACGACGAGTGTGCAAACGACTACCGCGGCGACGACACAGGCGGTCGCACTCCAGAACAGCGCGTACCCATAGACGTCCATGCCGTCCACGGCAGCAAGCCGCTTGCCGATCAGCGACGCGGCTCGATGGGGTCGTGCTTGTCGAAGCGGCGGATCGCCCGTTCCAACGTCTGTGTCATCTGGGTGACAAGCGCTTCCACGCCGTCGAGCCGACGCTGGAAGCTCTGCACTTCATTGCGCTGCCCGGCGGCGCTCGACGGGGCGCGACGGTCGAGCAACAGCACGCTGCCCGCGAGCATGGCGGTGAGCGCAAAGGCCACGACAGCAAAGGCATGCGCGAGATGGGTGACGAACAATCGGCGGTGCGTCGCCTCGATCGGATCGTCCTCCGCCGGCGGTGCGAGGCCATATTTGAAGCCGACGACACATACGGCGATTCCGCCAAGACTGCTCGCGAGGACGCACCCGAACAGCGCGTAGCGAGCGAGTGCGTCCATGCCGCTCGTCTGCCTGCAACGACTACGCCACGTCTCGGCGCCGTGCAGTGATGCGGCCGTGTGACTCGCGCTGCCGATCCGATGTGACCGGCGCTGCCGGGTATCGGCAGTGGGCGTCAGACGCTCAGTAGCGCCCGAATTTCCACGAGACCTCGAATCCGAGGCCGAAGTCAGGGCTGCCGTCGGTGAGGCCGACGAACACGTACGGCGACGCGGTCACCGTGCGCGCGAGGCGGAACTGCACGATACCGGTCAGCTCGACCGCATCGTCGCCGTTGCTCACGATCGCGCGCCGCCAGTCCAGCATCACCGTGCCCGCGATATCGCGAGTGAACTGCCGGCCGATCCCGACGCTGAACGCCGGCCGGTTCCGGAAGTGCTGGTGCGGCGGCTCGCCCATGAACATGTAGCTGACATCGCCGAGCACGAAGAACTCACGAAACCGTTTGTCCCACTCGACGCCGAAGCCGACGTCCCATTCGCCGGTGCCGAGTCCTTTGTCCGCATCCGCCGTCGGCGCCTTCACCTTGAGGAACGGGGCGACGCCCGGGACGAACGACTCCGGCCCCGGATCGTCGAGCAGATAGTAGCGGCCTTTGAAATAGAGGTCGCCGAAGCCGGCGTCCCTGCTGCGTCGCTGTCGATCCGACTGCGTCGGCTGCCCGTCGATCACCACCACGTTCGATTCGGTGTCGAGATAGAGGAGGGAGGCGGTGACGCCGACGTCGAACCGCTCACCCAGGTAGCGAAACGTCACGGGCGCGTAGACGCTGCGCGTGGTGTCGTTGGTGCCGAAGTCGCCCTGATCGTAGCCCGCGCCGAACTTGAGCTGAAAGTGCTCACGCCCGGGCGGCGGTTGCAGCTCGGGCTGCTCGGTAGCTTTCCGCTCCTGCGCGGCAGCGCCGACGGTGGAGACGAGCACGGCACACAGAAGTGCGACGGCAACCCGAGTGATTGGCATGCGCGACCTCCGACGACGCGGCAGGTGACGGCCGTCTCAGCAGACCACACGGTCGCTCAGCGGTCAACGCACGTTGGCGCGTTGACCCATCGCGCGCACCATGGTCTAATCGGCCGTCGTTGCGCTGATCCTGGGGGATCGTCTAATGGTAGGACGCCGGGTTCTGGCCCCGGTAATGGGGGTTCGAGCCCTCCTCCCCCAGCCATCATCGCGCGTCTGGCCGGCCCCATCGTCTAGAGGCCCAGGACACGGCCCTCTCAAGGCTGAAACACGGGTTCGAATCCCGTTGGGGCCACTTTTCGAATTTCGTTAGCGTTTTTCGCCCCGGGTTTTAGGAACATTCCAATGTTCCTCGAACCCGGAACGGATGCACATCCTCAGTCGGTCAACATCTTCGCGGCACGCTCCTCGTAGAACGACATCGCACGCTTGAGCTGCGGAGGCCGGATGCTGGTGTAGATCTGGGTGGTGTCGATGCGCGCGTGCCCGAGCAGCGCGCGCACCTGCTCGAGATCGTGATGCTGCTCGAGCACTTCCATGGCGACGCCGTGTCGGAGATCGTGCGGCTTCAGTTCGGGGTAGCCGATGATCCGCCCGTAGACCTTGCAGAGCCGCCAGATGTTTTTCCCGGTCATCGGTGCGCGTGTCTTGCCGACCACCCGCCGACCCCACGTCGACCAGAACAACGCCGTGTCGGGACCGACGGTCTCGATGTGCGAGAGCACGCGCTGCAGATAGGCGTGCAGGAATTTCATGACGACGCTCGGGACCGGGATGTCCCGGGTCTTTCCGCCCTTGACCTTCACGCCCCGTAGACCCCAGGTGCCATCGAGGTGGTGGACACGCAGCGTGGCGACCGACTCGCGTCGCATGCCCGTGTAACGAAGGATCAGAAAGATGGCCACATCGCGCGGGCGCCGCCGCGCCTTCGCGGCCTCCACCAAGGCGTCCATAATGGCTGTGCCGGGGACCTGCGTGGGCGGCTCGCAGTGGTGTGGCGGGCGCTCAAGCTTCGCCACCGGATTCGCGGCGAGCCCATCGCGCTTGACGAGCCAAGCGCAGAAGCTGGAGAGCGTCGACTGGCGCACCCGCATCGTATTCATGGCCAGGTCTGAGCCGGCCATATCATCCATCCAACTCTGAATCACCGCCGGGGTGAGATCGGCGATGCGCGCCAGTCGGCCATAGCGGTTGCGGACGAAGGCCAGAAACTGCTCCAGGTTCCACCGATACGTTTTCACACCTCCTTCAGCCTTACCGCGCTGCTTCCGCTGGAAGGCGCAGAACTGTTCGACAAGCTCCGTGAGCTGCTGGGCCATGGCGTCGGTCCTCCAGCCCGGGCCACGACCACGTTTTCGCTGGTCCGAAGTATCCGGAGGCACGACCCACCCGTCAAGCTGTGACGCGGCGCTACGTCTTTGCAGCGCCGTTCCGGGGGAGGTGGTTTGCCGCCCGGACGTCGTGCGAACTGGAGGATCCGATCCCGACGGCCTCATGAACGGCTACGACCGTTATCCGCGTGTGGCGGCAATTGGACAAGGAGGGCCTCGATCTCAGCAGCGACATGCCGAAGGCGCCCCTGAAGCTCAGGATCCAACGACCGCTGCGCTGCTTGAAGCACGAGTGCCTTAGCCTTCTCAATGACCCGCAGTACAGACGCAATGGGGATGCGGACGACCCCAGCCGCAGCCGGGGCTGGCGCCGCCCGCCGCAGCTGAACGACGATGAGCTGAAGATCCCCCGCGACCTGCTGAAGCCTCTCGCGAAGCGTCGGGTTTTGAAGCCTCCCCGCCGCGTGCAGTACCAGCGCCTTCGCGATCACAAGCAAGCGCGGGAGCGGCGTGGCGAGTGTGCCGGCAGCCGTGGCGGTGGCCGCGCCATGCATCGCCGCCGCCGAACGCTTCGTGGCTTGGGACTGGCTGCCTGAGGTCGCTGCCGATTGTACGGGCACAACGCCGCTCAGCGGAGTGCCCCGGGTTTGAAGAAGGCGCAACGCACTTGGCGCGTCGAGGTCCGCGAGTTCGCGCGCGACTTCGAGGCGCTGATCGTCCGTCAGTGCCTCGAGCAAAGAGCGCGCTTTCAAGGCATGAGCCCTAGTCCAGCGCGCGTTCTGAAATAACGGATACTGGGTGCCGAGCGCAACATGGCGTTCGATCCGCAGCTGCTCGCGAGGCGAAATCCCTATGCGCCGCGCGACATCGCGGCGTGAGCCCGGTTTCGACGGGCGGCCGCGCGGTCGGCGTGGCGGCCCGCTATGGCCGTTGTGCGGCGCCCGGTCAGCCGCTTCGCGGCGGGCCGCCGCGATCGCCTCTTTCATCCGCGCCAAGCACTTCGCGGACGCCGCGAAGGAACTTCGCCGCGTCCGCCCCGTTCTCGCCGTCGCCGCGCGTCTCACACCACCATGATGCTACGGTTGCGGCAGGGCGAGATGTGTACAAGCGGAATTAACTGTAGCTACGAGAACAACGCGTATACTGTGCGGCAGCCCGTTACAACTACCGCGTATTGACTACGCTTGCCGAGGGAGACTGCGATGGCAGCAAGAGCGAGCCGCTCGGTCGCGGCGGAGGACGACGCTTGGCAGCGGCACGTCGATCAGATCCGTGACGACATGAAGCAACCTGATGAGCCGCGGACGGAGATCATCGAGCACGCGCTCCGTCGGCCAAACGATGTGCAGGTGAACCGCAACCTCGAACAAGCTCTGATGCGGATCGGAAAGAAAGATGACCAACGTGCGCGCTGGTTGCTGGATTTTGCCGCGCAGGACATGGCGTCGATCTCTGAGGGGAAAAGGCTAGACTTGGCGTGGGACATCCTGCGGTTCGCGACCGTCCCGCAGATGCGGAACATCAGGCTGGAAAGGGATCGCAGTGGCGTGATTAGCGTGCCGGTCGAGGAGATCCATCAATGGCTCAGTGATGGGATCCGCACGCTATCAAGAGGCGTGCAGGTCCGCCAAGACGGACCATTCGACATCGAAATGCCAAGTTCGTGGCGGATCGACGCTGAGCTTTCTTATCGTCTCTCGTGGGGCGGTGACCGTCTCGTAGACGACTCGGCGCCGCTCTCCGATATCCGCGCCCGCTTCGCGGCTGAAGTCTACCGTGTCCTTCTTGCCGCGGGTACCCGCTTCAGACTGTGTCCCAAGTGCGACACGCCGTTCATCGCGGGCGGGCGACAGAAGTTCTGCTCAAGGCGAGGACCGCCCGTTTTCAAACTTACGGACGCTCGCTCAAGAAGGCCGGCATCAAAGGACGTCCGCAACAAAGGCAGCGGCCTGCGCGGCGACGGTCGACGTGAGAGCGACGGTCATCGTGCTGGGCGGTCACTTGCCTGTACGCCTCGCAGCGAGTGGTAATCGGCTCCGCAAGTTGCTCAGCACGCGGGCCCGGTGACTAGTTCGAAGCCCTGCGCGTCATGGAGATGAGCCGCGCCGATGTCGACCTGGCGATCGCGCGCCACGACAGCCCGATCTTCCAGGGCGTGCACGACGCCTTCCAGGGGTGGAACGACGCCGTGAGGACGCGCATTCCGAGTACGGGATAGCGTCGCTCGATAGGCACGGGGAGGGTAATGGCATACGGGCTCTATTACGGGGTATAGGGCTTCGAACGCGCATTCGAATCACCGAATCAGGCAGCCGTCGCAGGAAATATCGAAACCCGAGCCGATCCAACATGGAGGCGTCGAGTCGCAGTAGACTTGCGCGATGCGCCTCGAACCTCTCGTGCATGTCACGGACGCACCCACGTCAGAGGAAGACGGCGCGATCGGTTCGGGCCTGGCGCGCTTCAACGAGGAGCAGAGCGGGATTCGGGATAGCCGGCCGCTCGCTGTGATAGTCCGGGACCCCGACACGAAGCGACCAGTCGGTGGGCTTACAGGCCGAACTTCTCTCGGTCTGCTATTCGTAGATCTATTCTTCCTGCCGGCGGAACTCCGCGGAGGAGGACTTGGCAGCCGCCTCCTACAATTGGCAGAAGAAGAGGCTAGGCATCGCGGCTGCGTCGCTGCCGTGCTCTACACGATCAATTTCCAGGCGCCCGGCTTCTACGAACGCCACGGCTACCGCGTGCTCGGGAGCATTCCATGCCTTCCGCCGGGCACTAGCCGGATCTTCCTGACGAAGAACCTGACTTAGTTCAAAGTGCTACCACAATGTAACTCCTCGCCTTTCCCCATATCCCCAGTCATTCACTGAACACGATAGCTTCGCGGCCCCAGCACGCGCTGAGGCATGCGAGTGCGTCATCGGCCCCCTTATCTGCGGCGAACGTATTCGCGTTCAGCTTGGAACGCCCAGCCACAGTCCATATCTCATCCGGCTCCTTTACGCGCCGCCGCGCGGTTTACGGCCCTCCGGTCGTGTGATGGGCGCACAGCGTCGAGTGGAGGAGCCGGCGCAAGCCCCTCGGGTCTGGCAGTCGTCGCCACCCGGTAGATACGTTCCCAGTCAAAACCCTTGCGCTTCGCCTCGCGGAGGTGCCACTTCACGATCGCGAGATTCTGCTCCTCACGAGCGCGTGGCGGAACGTCCAGAACTGCGGCGATTGCTGCTAAGTGCTCTATGGGATCTCGCCCAAACGGAATGCCCGGACCTGCGTTTTCCTTGTCGTCGAACCATTGCGCCATGCGCCGGTCTATCCGTGCGGCGTAGCTCTCGCTAATGTCGAGTGCACCGGCGATGTGTTCGGGCGGCTCGCCGGCTTGGCGGCGTCGATGGACCTTGTAGTACAGATCCGCCAGGGAACTCCAAGTGCAGCCGGTTCCGATTCGGCCTCCAGCACCATGCTGGGCGAGTAACTCATCCGGATCAAAGTCCTGCTTCCGGTACTCCGGCTTGATCGGAGCGTTTGCGGTACCCGAGGGTGGCGACGCACGGCTCGCAAGTCGCCGCCGAACCTCCGCGAGAATCAGCTCCGAGGCACGATCGGCGTGCATCGTTTCAGATCCGCACGCCCGTAGCAGGTCGATATTCGCGCCCCAGAGACCAAACGAGTTCCGAATCGCCATGCCGAGAGTCCACCCCAACGAGGCTGTATCCAGCCGATCCTCGATGGGTTTGAGGATTCGCTGCACGGCATCCTCAAGAGATTTCGGCCAGTCCAACCATTCCCGCACGACCTCCTCCGGAGGCTGACCCTGCCAGACAATCTTCTTGTTGATCACGACCACTGGGACGGCCGTTGCGCCGAGAGACAGAAGATAGTCACGTTGACATGCGGCGAGGACAACCAAGGCGTTTCGGCCCGCGACCTTGACTGTCAGTCGGATTGCGTCGGCCACTATCTGGGACTCGACGAAATCGAGACTGAGCACAAGGATCACCGGGCTCATGTTCGGTGCTGGCGCTGACCTTGGTAGATCACGGGGCGGTTGCTTATGCGGCTGACGGTCGGCTTCGGCGGAGCGGAAGCCGCGGCATCGGCAGTCATAGGCGGCGCAGAAGGTGCCGCCGCGTTCCTCACACTCGGGGCTGCTTCCCGAGTAGTGCCTTCCTGCGTCGTGGCCACAGCGAGCGCACACGAGTCTCAGTGAGCTAATGGTCCCCCCCTCAGGCCGGCGACGACCGCGTCAGGAAGCCGAAGACCACTAGAGTCCGCCGAGCCCAGGCCCTTCTTTTCGGTCCGCGATATCACGCCACAGCTCGGTATCGAGAACCATTCTCATTGGCTTCTTTTGCGAGGGCCCTGCATCGTCGGGCGTCCTATTCCGGTCGCCAAGTCTGCTCATTTCTGGCGTGCCGTCCTCGACGTTTGCGCGTTCGCCGTCGTGCTTGCGGTGATGACGGAATCGGGGAGGCCTCGAATCTCACGGGGGCACGTCGGAGCAGAGACCATAACAGGCCCAGGCACTCCGCGCGTTTACTCGCCGAATTGGCGTCTGGGGAGTGGGATTTATACGGCGTCAACGGACTCTCGCCAACAATCAATGAGGTGAACCCACTCATCCTCGGGTAGTCGCCGCAGATACCGGTCGATGTCGACCAACACGCCGTGTGCTTCGGCATAGCGAATATGCTCCTCCAGCCGCACGATCTTCATGAGCGCGGGGGTGTTCCACCAAGCGGCCAAAATAAGCGGAAGTGGCGGCTCCCAACCGTTCCCGACGCGCCGACGTGAAGGCAGCATCTTCCATAGCTCGTTCCACCGATCCGGAATGGGGCAAACCCTGCCGTTGTCCCGAACAAAATCGACGAGCGCCTCAAGCATCGCGGCTGTCCTAAGAACCGGGCATGGCGGACTGCCCCGTACCGCCCAGTAACTTCGCGAGTGCCATGGCCAGGAGCGTCGCGACCACAACAAACACGTACACTACCCAGCGCAACCGGCGTTGAATCATCCACAGCCACACGAACCACCTCACGACTTCACCAGGTGCTTGCTCACATTCAAACGGAACCGCTCGTATCCGAGCGCACGATCACGACAGTCGAAGTACTGTTGCCAGCGCCGAGCGACCTCGTCCAGCAATTCCGGATCATCACGAACGATGCCTTCCAGCACGCGCTCCGATGGAGGAATCGGCAGGAGGTCTCTACACTGGCGTGTGACGAGTTCGCGCTCCTCGGCCTCCCTCAATTCGCGCCTCGCTCGCTCCTCAAGGGCCGACCATGGGACACCAACGAAGAGGCCAAAGGCTCCTATGACGCCACACCACATTCCAAGCAAGGCGAGCCGGCCGAACCAGCCCTGTCGCCAAAGCATGCGTTGCATGTTGCCGAGGGGCAGGCGCCCGGAGTCGGCTTGCTCGAGAGCAGCTGGTGCATTCTTCGCGACCACCGAGCCAGGCCACGTTTCTTCGATGAAGACTGCGAGCGCAACGACAGTGGCGATGACAATCATCGCTCCGAAGCTCCAAGCGCCAAGTGTTGCCAGTATTGAACCCAGCGACGTCGGAGCCGCCAACATCAGCGCGCCGTGGGATCGAGCGGGTCGTCGATATTCATTGCCTCACGCGTCATCGCGCCTAACGCGAATAGGCGCGCCATCCGAAGCGACTCCTCCGCGGCGACTACAGGCCTGACAACCGACAGCTGGCGAAGAAATGCGCTAGTCAGGCCTACGACGTCGCGGCTGAACTGAGCATCAACTTCCTCATCTTCGGCCATTGTCCGCAACGCTACTCTCGCTATCACCTCATCGGAATCCAACATCGGCGCCTTCGCTGCATCGGCAAGGAGGCAAGCACAGCGGATGTCGCCTCCGACGGTGATGTCGGGATTCAGGACTGTGGCTCGATCCATCTCTTCCCGAGCGATCGCGCCCATCATGAATAGCCGCGTCAGCCGCAACAGCTCCGCCTCGACAGGCGCGTCTGAAAGGCCGCCGAGGTGATGCATAAACGTCAAGTTCAGCCTCAAGACTTCGTTACTGACCGGATCCCGCGAGTCGAGGCTGTCAGTCAGCATCATTCGTAACCCACGCTTGGCTTCTGCCTGAACATCGTTCGACATCGTGGCCGCTTTGGCATGGTGAGCCAAGACGCGCGCAAGTCGGATGTCGTACGCCATTCGCTGCCTCGTCTCGGGTGTGCCGGGCCTGTCACCGTTTCACCCGCGCGCGATTCGATGCCTATCGAACCGGTCGGTGTTCGGCCCGGTCTTCAGATTATGCACATGTGCATATGACATTCAACAAACCTGTCGCGCGATGGATCTCGCCCGACAGCTCGCCGAAGCGCTTCGGCAAATGCGCAAGGACGCCGAAATCACTCAGACCGAAATGGCGAGGCGGCTAGGAATCAGCCAGCCGACGTTGGCTCGCCTTGAGAGCGCTGGCCAGAACGCGACGCTGAAGACTCTTACCCAGGTCTGCAGCGCCCTTCACTGCACTGTGGGCGCGCTGTTTGAGGGGCGTGTCCGGCTCAGCAGCCGCTCGAGACGGGGCGGGCCGTGACAGCGGCACGCCGCGGCAATGCTGAGACGCTAACCGCTCGAACGTCGTGGCGGCGGGCCTCAGGAAGAAGGGCCGCCACCAGCCGCGGCGCACGGCGCGACTTCCCCAGGGCGGCGACGCGGGCGCGTCCTACGCGTAAGCCTCGGCAGCCGAGGAGAGGCGCTAATAAGCTGCGGAAGGGAGCTTAAACCGAATTACGTTGTGGTACGCGCCGAACTCGGCGTGGATCTCTCGCGACGCTCCGCGGCTTCCCTCTCCATCACGTACGTGTGCCAGTGCTCGCGCACCGCCGGGCACTCGCGCTCGGCATTTCGTGGCACGAGGCCGCGAAATTCCGGCCGCGCCAAATCTAACTTCGTCGCACGGCCACGAAATTCGCGTCAGGCAGCGACTTGCCACGAAAATCGCGAACCTAGGTCCGAACAGCAGCCGCCAGCTCAACAGTAAAAGTCAGGCGCAGAGCTGCCGCGCAGCGTCGGAGAAGTCGCCACAGGCCGGGCTCCGCGAATTAGCATCGTGCTGCGTTGGGGACCGAGAGACATTTAATCGTGCCGATGCGGGGATACTTCGCCATGAGGCCGCGCATCCAAGCGACCGGCCGGTTTTCTCATTGCGCGCGCGCCCGCCGGGATCGAGCGGTGGCGAGCACTTCGCAGGGGTGGATGGAACTTTGTGGAGAGCGAGGATTGGTGCGACGAGATAGATTTGGGCGGCCGGAAGTTCGTGGCCTCGTGCCACGAAATTCCGAGCGCGGCTTCCGGCGGTGCGATCCGTATTTACCCCCGTATTTCTTGGTCGCTCGGCTTGCTGTAGGCTGTGCGAACCGATGCTGTTAATGGCCCGGGCGCATTACGTGCCTGGCGACTCGCCCGCGCTGGAGGAACTGAGATGAGCAAGAGCAAGCTAGTGCCCGCGGCCGCGTTCGCGGCGATCGTCCTGACCAGCCCATTGGACACGCACGCGCAGGGTGGACTGCGCATCGACCCTAAGGTCATCTACCAAAGTAGGACGCTTGTCACCGTGGTCCTGGATGTGACGTCTGACTGCCAGGTCGGTATCCTCGGATCTGTACAGGTGACGCAATCGTTCGGCGGCGGCGGGACCGGCCAATTGAATCAAGTTCTATTTGCAGGGAGCCGGGAAGCCGCAGTCGACGTGACCGGCAGCTTTCTCCTCGGACCCGCCCACGTGACGGCCAGCGCGGTTTGCTTCGGCCCCGGCACAGCTCCGGGGAGCGACGAACGGGACGCGTTCATCGTCGTCCGTTAGCGCTGGACGCCTCGTCGCCTTCCACACCGAGCCTGGCGGGTGTCAGCGGCGATGCGCTGTGCTGCGGCGCGCTGCTGGTGACGGCGGAGCCGCCGTGAAAGGCGCAGCGTCGTCTGGGGTCATGATATGGAACTCAGGCCCGATACCTCTCGTCTGTGACAGAATCTCCGCGTGAGTCGATTGAGTGGCCCCCCGCATGGGGACAGTGAGACGGTCGGCCCAGAAACGAGCCCACACGACGAACCACAACCCCGCGGTCCAGCGGGCGCGGTCCTCGCGCTTTTCAAGTTCGGCCAGCGAAGGCATATGGAAGAACTCATCTGCGAAGGCCATGTCTTCATGCGGCCGTTGAGCGACTTCGTCCAGCTAGAGTCAGATGAATTGCGCGGAGATAACGACGAGGCATTGACTCGATTCGACGCCGCAGCAGACGGCGGCCGGTTGGACGTACAGATGAACGGCCAGTGGGCAGCGGTCGGTACGATTCTCGGTGGGCTGAGGTACGCGCATCCAACTACCCAGCGCGCCAACGTGTTCTGCATGTACGCCTTTCGAGCGAGTCACGCCGAGATGCTAATCGACTCCAGGAACTTCGGATTCGGCGACACCTTCGTGGCCTTTACGAACGGCGACGAATTTCTGCGCCGGGCTCGGACCGAAGCACAACGACGCAAGCTGGAGTTGAAGTCGGGACTCGTCGAGTACGTCGACCCACGCACATACACGGGGCCGATGGGTGTCTTCCGAAAATTGTCGACGTTCGGCTACCAGAGC
>QHWF01000220.1 GCA_003222455.1 Acidobacteriota bacterium | reverse complement strand
CGTCAGCATGTCGCCGGCTCGTGTCGTCCTGACCGCGGAGCTCCAGGGCGGTGCCAACGATTACGAAGAGTTCTACTGTCCTTCCGTTGAATGGGACTGGGGCGACGGCACGCACTCGGAATCCACGCTCGACTGCGAGCCGTACGAGGCGGGCAAGAGTGAGATCAAGAGGCGTTTCACCGTCGAACACATCTTCCGCGCCGGTGCGTACAAAGTGATGTTTCGACTCAAGCGGCGCGACCGATCGCTGGTTCACCCGACACTGCTCCGGGTCGAGCGCGCCGCGATCGAACAGTCGCGGGCGCGCGCGTTGGGACTCGACATCGATATCAAGCTCGGATCGATGCACATGCATCTCGGCTGGTCGGCGCTGTCCATCTCCGGAGCCAGCCCGGCCGACGCCGAGGCCCAATCGTGAATCTGCGGATGACAACCAACGCTCCCGCCGGACCACTCTAAGCCGAACATGGAGAGTCTGTTTCAGGACATTCGTTATGCCCTCCGGGTGTGCGGCCGCACACCCGGCTTCACCGCAGTCGCCGTGCTGGCCCTCGCGCTTGGAATCGGCGCCAACACCGCCATCTTCACCATCGTCAACGCGGTCTTGCTGGAACGGTTGCCGTTCCACGATCCGGATCGCATCGTCGCGCTCTGGGAGGAATCGACACGGCGTCCTGGACGGAACAACGTCGTCGGCCCGTCGCAGTTCGTCCGGTGGAGGGAACGAACGACGGTGTTCGAACGGATGGCGGTCCTTGTCGATATCCGGCAGAACCTCACCGGAAGCGGCAATCCGGAGGAGCTCATCGCGCAGATCGTCACCGCCGACTTCTTCCCGATCCTCGGCGTGTCTCCGCTGATTGGCCGCACCTTCACCGACGAGGAAAACCGGGACCCTCAATCAAATGTGGTCATTCTCGGGTACGAGCTCTGGAAGCGCCGCTTCGGCGGCGATCCCGCGATTGTCGGCCGAACGATTCAACTGAACGCGCGGCCGAACACCGTCGTGGGCGTGATGCCGCCGGGTTTTCGATTGTTCATCAAAGAAGGGTCGATTGCCGGCAAGCCATCGGACCTCTGGAGGCCGTACGTGTTGCCGGCTGATGCGCGCGACTTCGGCGGGCGTTTTGCGCAAGCCATCGCCCGGTTGAAACCAGGTGTCTCCGTTCGCGACGCACAGGCTCAGATGACGTCGATAGCTCGCGCGCTCGAACAGGAAACGCCGCAGCGCAATGCCAACTGGGGCGCTCGCGTCATCGGGTTGCACGACGAACTCTCGGGCGAATATCGCCGCGCTCTCCTGATCCTGGCCGGTGCGGTCGCGTTCGTCCTGTTGATCGCGTGCGCGAACGTTGCCAATCTCCTGCTCGCCCGCGGCGCGATCCGACAGCGCGAAATCGCCATTCGTGCGGCGCTCGGCGCGGCTCGAAGCCGCGTCGTCCGTCAACTGCTGACGGAAAGCCTCGTGCTCGCGGTGCTCGGTGGCGCGGCGGGCCTCGTCCTGGCAGTGTGGAGCCTCGAGGTCCTGCTCGCCCTGAGCCCCGTGGATCTGACCAGTGCCGCTCACGTCCGCTTGAGTTATCCGGTCCTGGCGTTCACGGGCGCCGTGTCGTTGCTCACGGCGATTATCTGTGGTCTGGCGCCGGCGTTCGAGGGATCGCGCGCGGATATTCAGGAAACAATCAAGGAGGGCGGCCGCCAGGCCGCCGGCGGCGTCCGCCACCGCCGCATGCGGCAGATGTTCGTGATCGCGGAAATCGCGCTGGCGGTGGTGCTGCTCGTCGGAGCCGGGCTCATGCTGCGCAGTTTCGCGTCGCTCCGCCGTGTCGATCCCGGCTATTCGACGACGAATATTCTGACGATGCGGCTGCAGCTTCCAGGCGCGAAGTACCAGAACGACGAGCAGCGCATCCGCTTCTTCCAGAGTGCGACGGCGCGCATCCAGGACATTCCAGGCGTTCAGGCAGTCGGCGCGGTCAGTTACCTGCCGTTGACGGGGCTCGGCGCGGGCACCGCTTTCACGATCGAGGGGCAGCCGCCTCCTCCGCCTGGTCACGACAACGTCACCGACGTCAGCGTGTGCGACAACGGCTACTTCCGTGCGCTGAACGTGCCGCTCGTCAGCGGCCGGCTGTTCACCGAGCGAGAGATGCGCGAGAAATCCAATGTCGTCGTCGTGAGCGAGTCGCTCGTGCGGACGTACTTTCCGCACGAGGACCCAATCGGCAAGCGTCTGTCGATTGTGATGACCGATCCGATCGTGCCGACGGAAATCATCGGCGTGGTGCGCGACGTCAGGTTCGAGAATCTGACGGCGTCTCCACACCCGACAACGTATTGGCCGCACCCGCAGCTCGCCTACGGCACGATGACGTTGACCGTTCGCACGGCGACGGATCCGCGGCCGCTCGAGCCCGCAGTCGAACAGGCGATTCGCATGCTGGACAAGGATCAACCGGTGTCCGACGTCCGGACCATGAGCCAGTGGGTCGCGACGTCGCTGGGACAGGCGCGCTTCAGCTCCACGTTGCTGGCAACGTTCGCGGCGGTCGCCCTCGTGCTTGCCGCGATCGGCATCTACGGCGTGATGTCATACGCCGTCGGTCAGCGCACGTCGGAGATCGGGATCAGGCTTGCCCTCGGCGCGGAAGCCGCGGACATCGTCAGGATGATTGTCGGAGGCGCGATGCGCCTGGCGGCGATCGGACTTGGCACCGGTGTGGTGCTCGCACTGGTGCTCGGGCGGACGCTGACGACGCTGCTGTACGAGACGGCTGGGACCGACCCGGTCACGTTCGGCTGGGTCGTGGTCGTTCTGGGCGCAGTCGCGCTGCTGGCGAGCTACGTTCCGGCGCACCGGGCGTCGCGGATCGCGCCGGTGGAGGCGCTCAGACACCAATAGGCCGCGGGAAGGCCAGGTAGGTCGGGTCGGTCTGGTCGGTCAGGGAGGGGCGCCTGCGGCCATGCGGCGGCGGCGGCCAAGCAAAGCCGCCGTCGACGCATCAGCGTCAGTTCGCGCCGGGGCGGGGTCCCCAACGCGGCAGCCGCGTTCGGGCGCAGGCGGTGGGGCCCCGGCGCCAGTGGAATAAAAGTCGGTCCAGTGGGTCCGGGAGGTCGAGTGGGTCAGGGAGGTCAGGGAGGCCAGGTGGGTCAGGTTGGTTGTCGGATATGACTGAATTGATTCGAAGTGATCTTCGGTACGCCTTCCGGACGCTGATCCGGAATCCGGGCTTCACGCTGGTTGCCGTCTTGACGATGGCGATCGGTATCGGCGCGAACACCGCCATCTTCAGCATTGTCGATTCAGTACTGCTGCGTCCGCTGCCGTTTGCAGATCCCGACGCGCTGGTCCTTGTAACTCAGGCGAATCGTCAAACTCGCCAGAGTTCCGGCGATGCGACGCCGGCCAACTTTCTCGACTGGCGCTCCAGGAATCGAACATTCACCGGGCTCTCCGCATATCGCAACGCGGGATACACGCTGTCGTCGGGCGGCCGTCCCGAACGTGTGGCTGGCGCCATCGTCAACAGTAACTTCTTCGACACTCTCGGTGTGAAACCGGTTCTCGGCCACGGGTTCCGGCCGGACGACGAAGGGCGGGGCGCCGCGCGCGTCGCGATCGTGAGCAACGCTCTCTGGAAGCAGCGCTTCGGCGGACGTGGCGACATCGTCGGACAGATCGTGCGGCTGAACGACGAGCCGCATACCGTGGCTGGCGTGATGCCTCCCGGCATCGACTTTCCGGACGAGTCGCAGATCTGGACGCCACCGCACTGGCGCGTGCCCGACGATCCGCTCGCGCTCGGCGACGACCCGACCGCTCAGCGCAGCCACGGCTACTTTTTCGTGCTCGGACGGATTCGACGAGATGCTGGGCGCGCGCAGGCGCAGCGCGACATGGATATCGTGGCCGCCGGTCTCGAACGCGATTACCCGAACGACAACCGGAACGTGGGCGTTGTCCTGACCTCGCTGCACGACGAGTTGGTAGGGAGCAGTCGGCCGACGTTGCTGGTGCTGTTCGCCGCGGTGGGCGTGCTGCTGCTCATCGCAACGGCCAACGTGTCGGGCCTGCTGATGGCGCGTGCGACTGCGCGGCATCAGGAAATGGCGATTCGCGTGGCGCTCGGTGCGACGCGCCGCCGCATCCTCGGCCAGTTGCTGACCGAAAGCGTGCTGCTGGCAGCAGTCGGTGGCGCGTGCGGCGTGATCCTCGCGATGTGGATGCTGCCGCCGCTGGCCGCCCTGGCGCCGAAGGGCCTCGGCTTTCCGAACGACATCCATCTGGACGTCCGGGTCCTGCTATTCGCCCTGGGCGCTTCCACGCTTGCCGGCATCCTGTTCGGGCTGGCGCCGGCCCGCCAGTTGATGCACGCGGCGGTCTCCGACGATTTGAAACAGACGTCACGCGGCAGCAGCGGGACGCGGCAGCGGCGCGGCCGTGCCACCCTGGTCGCAGCGGAAATTGCGCTCACTCTGGCGCTCCTGGTCGGAGCCGGGCTCACAATCAAGAGCCTGATCCGCCTCCAGCGCGTGCCGACCGGATTCGACGCAGAACGGGTGTTGACGCTCAACATCAGTCTTCCGCCGATCCGGTACCCGGACGGGCGACAACGGGCCGACTTCTGGGAGCACGCGATCGACGCGCTCAGCACGGTGCCGGGCGTCGAGACTGTGGGCGCGACGAGCCGATTGCCGCTGTCGGGAGGTAACAGCACGCGTGGACTCACCATCGATGGCCGTGCTCTGACGCCGCCTGCCAGCGCCGACTATCGAACGGCGTCGCCTGAGTATTTCCGCGCCCTTGGCATCCCTCTGCTCGGCGGCCGCGCGTTTCGTGCCAACGACCGCGAGAATCGGCAGTTGGTGGCGATCGTGAGCCAATCGATGGCGAAGCGGTACTGGCCGACGGCCGACCCGATCGGCCGCCAGCTATCGATCGACGGCGAACACCAGTGGACCATCGTCGGTGTTGTGGGCGACGTGCACCATGCGTCGCTCGAGGCGGCGCCGCGGCCGACGTTTTACGTGCCATATCGCCAGGACCCGTGGCCATCCATGACCTTCGTGCTGCGCACGGCGGTTCCGCCGGGCACGCTGGCGGCATCTGCTCGGACGGCGATCTGGCAAGTCGACAAAGACCAGGCGGTCGGAGCGGTGAGAACGATGGACGAGCAGGTGTCGCTGGCGGTCGCGCAGCGCCGGTTCAGCGTCACGCTGTTCACCGCTTTTGGCGTGACCGCACTCGCGCTTGCAGCGATCGGACTTTACGGCGTGCTCGCGTTTGTCGTCGCGGAACGGCGGCGCGAGATTGGGGTGCGGATAGCGCTCGGTGCCCGGCCTGCCGATGTCGTTGTGGACGTGCTCGGCCACGGGCTGCGAGTGACCGGCGTGGGGATCGCCGCTGGCCTCGCCCTCGCACTGACGACAACACGGTTGATCAATGCGCTGCTGTTCGGGACGAGCGCCACCGATATTGCCACGTTCGTCGCCGTCGCCATCCTGCTGGTACTGGTGGCCGCAGCGGCGAGCCTTGTTCCCGCAGTGCGCGCCAGCCGCGTGGATCCGATCGTCGCGCTACGAGAGGAATGAGTTTCCCAGCACCCTCTGCAGCGTGAGTTCAGAGCACTCTGCACCACGGGAGCGAGTTCCTCAAGAGCACTCTGCACCGTCAGTTCAGAGCACGTTGCGGCGTCAGTTCAAAGCATGCTGCACCGTCAGTTCAAATTCAAGGTTTGAGCAGATCGCTGCCGGACATCCTGCGGCCGGTTGTTTCGGTTGAGACGCTCTGCAGGTAGTCGCTCACTTTGATCACGGTCCGAAAGATTGTCCGGCCCAGCGACCCCAGGCCGGTTGCTTCGCTTTCGCGTCCGAACACCAGATCGCCGACATCGTCCGCGTCGCGCTCGGCGAGGGTGCCGGCAGTTGCGACAACTCGCACGTAGTAGCGCGCCGTTGCCACGATGCGCGAGCGTTGACCGAGCTCGATTGCCAGAAGCATCGGGTTCGGCACCGCCGGATAGGTGCGCGTGGTTCCGGCCGAATCGCCGATCGTAATCTCGCGGCCCGACACTGCGCGAGCCAGGCGGAACACGCGGACGATAGCCGGATACACGAGGCGATCCCACACCGGCCGGCTCTCCCACAGCTCCATTTCGACGCGCAGATGCAGCGCACCGCCATCGTCGATCAGTTTCTTGAATCGATCCGGCAGAGGGTCACGAATATCGATCGTCGCGGTGACGACGGATGCCGGTGTGCGCACGCCTTTGAGAACCACCTCGAGCCCTGTTGCCGGCGAGGCGCAGAGCGCGATGAACAACACTGCCGCGGCGGGCGCCTTGGACCGGTTCGAAAACGGCGCGCGCATTTCCCACGTATTAGAACGTTCGCCCGAAGCGCAGCAAGACCTGAAGAGACCTGGGAACGGCGTCGAGCTTGTAGCCAAAATCGAGGCGGATGCCGCCGGCCGCAATGCCGAAGCCGACGCCATTCAGCCACGGCGGATCCTCCGGACGCGAGCCGACTGTCGTGCCTGCATCCTGACGGCGCGCCACGCGTCCGGCATCGAAGAACCCGAGCACCTGGAAGCTGTTCCTCCACCCGAGCGCATATTCCAGATTGAGC
>QHWF01000219.1 GCA_003222455.1 Acidobacteriota bacterium | reverse complement strand
GCGGAATCGGATTCAGAGCGCAAGCGGATGACGGGAATGCGAGTCGAGCCGGTGATGCCCTATACTTGGTTTTACAGGCAATAGGCGCGAGAATTGCGTTTAACCGGGCAGGAGCGTCCAAGCGCGTCAAATTGAAATCACAAGCTCTCGAGTTCTTGGAGGAAGCAAAGTGACGAAACAATCCAACGGCTTCACTTTAATCGAGCTGATCAAGTTCATCGACGTCACTTCCCAGGCTCGCGCGGCGTCCTTGAACGGATTGCGCGCCGCGGTGAGCTCTGCTGCGACCTTGACGAACGCGCTGCAGCTCGCTTCAAACTTGGCGTCGAACGCGTCGGTTACCGTGGAAGGCGTTGCCATCACGATGACGAACCGGTATCCCACGGGTGACGCGGCAGGAATTATCGCCACCCTTCGGACCGATCCCGGTGTATACACTTCGGCGGCCCTCGCTGGCGTGCTGACCTTTCAAGTCACCTCGGCATCCAATCTGGCGACCTGCCAGTTCACCTACACCGCCGCGGTGTCGCCCAACCCGCCGGCGATCCCCGCCTCGACGACGACTGGCTGCTGATCGCTGCGGCGAGCTGACAGAGCCCTGACAGGAATTCGCCGTATTCGCGCTTGGATTCATTTGCAGGTGGAAAGCCCGTGCAAAGGTTTGTATAATGGATTGAGCGTTAAGTTGAGCCTGTAAGTTATTAAATTTGCGAGGGAAACGAAAATGAAGAAGCAAACGCGTGGCTTTACGCTGATCGAGTTGATCGTGGTGATCCTGATTCTCGGCATTCTGGCGGCGATCGCGGCGCCCAAGTTCATCGACGTCACTTCCCAGGCTCGCGCGGCGTCCTTGAACGGATTGCGCGCCGCGGTGAGCTCTGCTGCGACCTTGACGAACGCGCTGCAGCTCGCTTCAAACTTGGCTTCGAACGCGTCGGTTACCGTGGAAGGCGTTGCCATCACGATGACGAACCGGTATCCCACGGGTGACGCGGCAGGGATTATCGCCACCCTTCGGACCGATCCCGGTGTATACACTTCGGCGGCCGCCGGTGGCGTGGTGACCTTTCAAGTCACCTCGGCATCCAATCTGGCGACCTGCCAGTTCACCTACACCGCCGCGGTGTCGCCCAACCCGCCGGCGATCCCCGCCTCGACGACGACAGGTTGCTAGTCGGCTCGGCGGCTAGCAAGGTCCTGAGAGAGAACAAGGGCGGGCGCCGCAAGGCTCCCGCCCTTTTGTTTGGCGACGAAGGGCATTGACGAGACCATGCGGGCACGTCGATTTCAGCGACTCAGGTGACACAAGCCAAGCCTATCAACCGCGGGTTTACGTTGGTCGAGCTTGTTGTGGTACTGCTGTTGATCGCCATCCTCGCGTTTGTCGCGTTGCCCCGTTTGTCGCAAAACACGCTCGAACTGTCGAGTCAGGCGGAACAAGTGGCCACCGATATACGCTACGCACAGACGCTTTCCATGACGCGCGGCGCAGCGCTCGGCAGCCAGGGACGCTACTGCATCCTCTTCACCGCCACGGGATACCAGTATCGGCACAACGGCAACAGCTACGCGACGCCGTGTACGGTCGCGGTCAACCACCCCGCAACCGGCTCGTCGGCCGCGATCGTCCTGAGCGGTACCGCGGTGTCGACCGCGAACCTGACCGGCAACTACCTCGAATTCGATACCAAGGGGCAGCCGACCAGTCTTGTCGCTCCCGCCAGCGACGCCACGATCACCCTGGCCGCCACAGGCGGGCCGCGCGCGGTCGTCGTCAGTCCCATAACCGGAAAAGCGAGGGTGCAGTGAGCACGCTTGCACGCCGCGGTCGGTCCGGCGTTGCCCGGCGTGACTGCGGCGGCGTGAGCCTGATCGAGGTGATCGTCTTTATCGTGATTACGGCGGTCGTGGTAGTCGGCTTGGTCGCCGGCATGTCCGGCGCAGTCCGCACGGCGCCCGTGCCGAGAGAGATGCATCAGGGCCTGCAGCTCGCTCAAGGGCGGATGGAGCTGATCCTCGCGCAAAGAAGTCTACCCGCCGGTTTTGCGGGGTTTACCGCCGCGACGTTCGATCCCTGTGCGCCGCCGGGCGGGGCGCAGGAGGCCTGTCTTGCTCCCGCGACGTACGCGGTGGTCGCGCCGTGTTTCTATACGGGCGCCGGGACCTGCGGATTCGGCGCCGCGAATACCTGCAAGGGGGGGGATGTCAACTACAAGTGCGTGCGCGTGCGCGTAACCGGGCCTGAGGGAACCACGGTGGCGGAGCTCGACGCCATGGTGGCGAATTACTGATGAATCAGCATTCCGTTCGAATGCGCCCGGCTCGCCGTTGCGCACGCCCGAGTTCGGCGGATGCCCGGCGCCGGCAGCAGCACGGCTGGACCCTCATCGAACTGCTGACGGTAATAATCATCCTTGGAGTCGTCGCGGCCGTGGGGGCGAGGTTGATGTCCGGCATGTTCCGGTCGTACTTTGCCGCCCGCGATATCACGAGTTCCGACGCGCAGGCGCGCGTGGCGTTCGAGCGCATGACGCGCGAGCTGCGGCAGATCCGGTCGGCCACGGCAACCGACCTCGACGTTGCCTCGGCTGCGCAGGTCCGCTTCATCGACACGGACGCCAACGGCGTGTGCTTCTACCGCGACGCTGCGACGAACCGCTTGATGCGCAGTGCCGATGGCCCCGCAACCGCCTGCGGCACGACCAGTGCCCAACCCGTTGCCGACTTCGTTTCAGGACTGACTTTCTTCTACTACTTGAACGACGGCATCACGACGACCGCCACCGTGGCGTCGGTTTACTACGTCACCGTTCGCGTGAACGTGCAGGACAATGACGTGAGCGACACCTTGCGGGCGACGATACATCCGAGGAACTTCTGATGGATCGCCGCAGGCGCCAGCGCGGATTCCTGCTGATCGCGGCGATCGTCCTGGTCGTGGTCGCGACGATGCTGGCCGTGACGATAGCGATGATCGCGGCGACCTCGGGAAGCTCGGCCACCGACAACCTGCAGTCCGGCCAGGCGCTGTTCCTCGCCGACAGCGGACTCGAATTCGAGGCGCGGCGCATGGCGCAGAATCTCGATTGGTATCGCAGCGGCACTGATCCCACTACGACGTCAGGGCCCCAAAGTCTCGGAGCGGGAACCTTCACCACGTCTTCCAATCTGCCGGCGACGAAGCTGCGCCGGCGTTTGTTGAGTGGAGCGAGTGGACCCGGTGCGGCGGTCTGCGTCTACACGATCGATCGTTTTCCCGCCTCGGGCACCATCCAGATCGACGACGACATCAGCGCGGGCGCCGAATTCGTGACGTACACCGGGACGACGGCGAGCTCCGCCTCGTGCGGCAATCTCCCGGCGTTTACAGGGCTAACGCGCGGCGTCCTGATCGCTGGTACAGGGGCCGCGGCGGCGAATCACTCGCGCGACGACATCGCCTACCCGGTCACGACCCTTGTCGACCCTCTCGCGATCTCGGCCACCTGCGTCGCGCCCGCGACTTTGCGCATCACCGACAACACGAAATTTCTCAATAGCGGAACGATCAGCCTGGATGACGGCGGCGCGAATTCCGAGGACATTTCCTATGCGAGCTCAAGCCGCGCCGGAGGCGTGATGACCCTGAAAGGATTGACCCGGCTGCTGGGGGCGGGCTGCCCCGCCTGGGCCGCCGGTGCGCCGGTGAGGCCGCAACTGGCCAACAGCACCGGCGGCAGCGGGAACGACTACGAAGCACAGGCGTCGGCGGTGGGAAATGTCGGAAGCACACAGCGCACGATGAACCGGGTGCTTCAGCGCTGAGGATGCCGGAAAGTTCCTCCCGCGGAAACGGCCCAGGCGTGAAAATTGCTCCTACCAGGAATCGGGAGGGCAGCATGAAACGCTATGGTTTTCTCGCTCTGCTTTTTGCCCTTGCCGCCGCCAGCATCCCTGCGCACGCGGCGAGGACGTTCACCATTACGCAGACGGCTCCGGTCGCGCCGGGCGAAGTCGACATGGGCACGACCCAGACCCTGACGTACACCGTCACCAACACCGCGTCCGGGGGAAACTCAGGCGAACGCATCTATCGCATGCGTTTCCGGCTGAGCGGCAACTGCACTGGAACGGGCTGCACGGCAACGCTGTTCACGACCGCTTCCGCCGCGCCCGCGAACTGGACGCGCACGGGCTTCAACACGACTTCGGTGACCTACACCGCCGCAACGTGGGCGGACTCCATACCCGCCGGATCCTCCCTCAGCTTCAGCGTGGTGGTGACCGCGGGAAAGAGCACGCAGGACCGCACCGAAACGCTGCGCGATGCGCGCGCGAGCTACACCACCGACACGGATTTCTCCAACGGCATCAAGAATGCGGGAACGAGCACCATCAACACCCCGGGCTCGTGGATCTTGCAGTCGCTGCAGATCACCGGCTTTCAGACCACCGACACCTCGGGCGTGCCAACTTCCGCCGTCGCGGCAGGGGCGACCTTCCGCATCGTGATCACGGTGAAGAACATCTCGGTCGCCACGCTGAACGGCATCGTCGCCAATCCTAGTCCGCCGGCAGCGACGAGAACGGGAACCTGGTCCGGTTCGTCGCCGAACTGTTCCTTCACGAGCACGAGCCCGAGCCCGTTCAACCTAGCCGCGGGCGCTTCGGGCACGATGACCTACACCTGCACCACGTCTTCCTCCGACTCCGGCACGGTCACTTACAGCGTCACGGACGTGCGCACCGGGGCTTCAGTGACCTCACGCAGCGGGACGTCAAACGTGCTGAGTGTCAGTCCGTTGAGCGTCGGGATCGCGATCACGGGACCGTATCCCGCCGATGGGACCTGCCATTTCTCCGGGGATACCGCCACGTTCGTCATGACGGTGACTAACAACACTTCCGGCGGCTTGACGAGCATCACGCCTTCGGCGCTTACTCGCTTCGGCACGAACACGACGATCGGCGCCTTTACCGGGCCGTCCACAGCGTGCAACGGTCCCCCCCCTGGCTCTCCCTCCGTCCCGCCGCCTTCGATCGCCACCCCCTTGGCAATCGGCGGCTCTTGTAAATATACCTGGACCGCGCCCGTGACGATCGTCGGCAGCTATCCCTCTTCCGGATCCAAGCCGGCCTTCTGGGTGACCGGATCGGCGACCGCCAACCCGGGCCCGATCACCTCGCCCACCGTCACTTCGACACCCACGCCCCAGGACGTGGACGGCTTCGTCGTCACTGCGACGCCGACCGCGACCAACACGGACAGCATCAACCAGGAGTTCACCTTTTCCGTGGCCAACCGCGCGTGCAACAACCTGGACAAGGTGGCCATCACCGTTCCCGCAGGGTTCGTCTATGGCGGCGACGGCTACTCGGTGGTCAACGACAACTCGGGCACGGGTGTTCCGAATGAAAGCTGGAGCCAGGCGGCCACCACGTTTACCGCACCGCTCAACAACGCGCCCGCAGTGGATCCCGGGCGGATTCCCATCAACAGCAACGGCGACTTTTCCCTGGTCTTCACATCGACGCCCAGCGCTGCCGCCACCTACACGTTCACCCTGGTCTTCACCGATGAAAACGGTGTCTCGAGATCCGGCACCCTGGACGTGCCCGTGTCGACGTTCGGCACCGGTACGATCAATTCTGCCAGTCCGTCGACCTGGCGCGAGGTATTTCAATAGCCTTTCTCGCCGAACCCGCAGCTGAGCCGCCACTCGGCGCCATCTGATTCCCACTCGCGTCCTGCCTTGCTCGTGCACGGGACGCGCGCGTCAAGCGCGGTCGGTACGTTGAATGACCGCTTACAAAAGAACGGCGTCCGCCGACTGCGGCATGAACGTCGCGGTCAATCTCCTCACGATCAGTCTGAGCGGTGGGTGCGTCGGATCAACACCTTGGAAAGGTATTCGCCGTACGACGCCGCGAGCGAGTACGGAAATCTCATTGACAACAATGCTTTATTCATATAACTTGAAGTTAAGCATGATTCAGGGAGAGGGTATTGCTGGGTTGGTTCTCCAAATCGGCGCAGGGTTCAGGGCTTCTGGCCGTCGCAATCGAGCCGGAAGCGATCAAATTTGCCCACGTGCGTGCCGCGAACCGCGAGCGGCCCATTGCGACGCGCTGGTGGAGCGTTCCATGCCCGCCGTCCGAGCAGGCGGATTCGCTGCAGAGGGAGACGAAGGAGCACGGGCTCGCCCGCTTCTCCTGCACTACGCTGCTCGAGCCCGCGGACTACCAGATACTTTTGGTGGAACCGCCGAAGGTTCCGGCGGACGAGCTCAAAGCGGCGATTCGCTGGAAGATCAAGGATCTGCTCGAATATCACATCGACGACGCAACGGTCGACGTATTCGAAGTGCGCGCCGAGGGAGACCCTAGGGGATCGGCAAGGGCCATGTACGCCGTCGCCACCCCCAACGAGGTCGTGCAAAAACGCATCGCCCTGTTTCAGGACGCCAGCGTTCCCCTCAAAGTCATCGACATCCCCGAGATGGCGCAGCGAAATGTCGCGGCCTTGTTCGAGTCTCCGGACAAGGCGACCGCGATGCTCGCGTTTTCCCCCTGGGGGGGAATGCTGACGATCTCGTTTCGCGGCGAGCTGCTTCTCACGCGGCGCCTCGAAGTCACCGCGGTGCAGCTGGGACAAAGGGAGCACGGAGACCATTATCGCGAGCGGGTTGCAACCGAGATCACCCGTTCGCTCGACATCTTTGACCGCCAGCGCCTGAGCGTCGGGGTGGGAGAGTTGTTGCTCGCCCCGCTGCCGCAGGACCCCGAGCTCGAGCAGTTTCTCCGCAGCAGGCTTTACGTGCCGGTCGTGCCTGCCGCATTGCCGCAAGTCATGGATTTTGCCGACGGCGGCGATCCGACTCCCGAGGAGCAGTGGGAGTACTTCTACCTGTTCGGAGCGGCGTTGCGGGTCGAGGAGAAGGCGCTGTGAGCCAGCAGATCAATCTTTACAATCCGCTGTTCCTCGAGAAGAAGAAGTATTT
>QHWF01000218.1 GCA_003222455.1 Acidobacteriota bacterium | reverse complement strand
AGATTCTCGTTCACGCCGCCAAGCCGGCAACTGTCGATCTGGCAGAAATCGATCGCCCGCGCCTGCAGCAACTGCTTGAACAGGACGCGGTTCGCGCAGTGCTCGCCCGTGGCCACTCCGACGCCCAGTTCGCGGACCGCGTTCGCGATGGTTGCGTGACCGAGCACATCGTCGGGACTCGTCGGCTCCTCGATCCACCACGGCGCGAACGGCGCGAGCTCGCGCACGCGCTGAATCGCTTCGGGCACGGCCCACTGCTGGTTCGCATCGATCATCAGCTTTCGATCGGGGCCGATCTCGCTCCGCACCAGCGCAACCCGGCGGTGGTCGTCTTCCGGCCGGCCGCCGACCTTGACCTTGAAGTGTGTCCAGCCATCGGCGAGTGCCTCGCGGCACAACTGCCGGACCATTGCATCCGGGTATCCCATCCATCCAACTGAGGTCGTGTACGCCGGATAGCCCGAACGCCGGAGATCGGCCTCGCGGTGGTTTTTCGTCGGCGCACGCCGCTCGAGGATATCGAGGGCCTCCTCGCGACTGAGCGCGTCGGTGATGTACCGGAAGTCGATGCACGACACGATCTGCTCGGGCGTCATGTCGACGAGCAGTTTCCACACCGGCTTGCGCTCGCTCCGGGCCCAGAGATCCCAGATCGCATTGACGATGGCCGCGAGCGCCAGGTGAATGACGCCCTTTTCGGGTCCGAGCCACCGCAGCTGTGGGTCGTTCGCGAGCGACCGCCAGAAGCCGGCGAAATCCGCCGTGATGTCGGCGAGCTGGCGACCGACGACGAGCGGGCGGAAGGCTGCAATCGCCGCAGCGCACACTTCATTGCCGCGGCCAATCGTGAACGTGAGGCCGTGGCCTTCGAGTCCGGTGTCGGCCCCGAGGACCACGTACGCGGCTGAATAGTTCGGATCGACATGCACCGCGTCGGTCCCGGCGTGAGTCCGCGACGTCGGAAAACGGAGATCGACAACGGCGAGATCACGGATCTTCATTTTGACAGTGGTCCGGAAACGGAAACAGAGAGTACGGAGACAACGGTAAAACACAGAGCAGCAGAGAAACGGAGCAACCACAGAGAAAAATACGGTTGCACTCCGTTTTCCTCAGTTCCTCCGTTTCTCTGTGTTATACCGTTCCCTCCGTGATCTCCGTTAAGCTTTTCTCCGTGATCTCCGTTAAGCTTTGGTCCGCCATCGATCCAGCGCCACGGCGCCGACGATGATGGTGCCGGTCACGATCTGTTGCACCCAGTTCGGCAGCCCCTGCTGCGAACACCCGATCTGGATGACCGACATGATCGCCGCGCCCGCAATGGTGCCGACGACGCTGCCACGTCCGCCGAGCAGACTGCCGCCACCGATGATCACCGCCGCGATCACGTCGAGCTCGAGGCCGACCGCCACGGTCGGATCGCCGACAGACAACTTCGAGAATTCCATCACCCCTGCGAGCGCGGCCAGCGCGGCCGAGAGCGTATACACGGCGAACTTGCACCAGTCGATCCGGACGCCGCACAACCGCGCCGTGCGCTCGCTCGATCCGATGGCGAACAGATGCCGGCCGAACCGCGTGTATCGGAGTGTCAGCGCAATGGCAATCGCCAGCGCGGCGGCGATCCAGATGGCCGACGGCAGCAGCAGGCCCCGGCCATCGCGAACGGTCCTGACCAGATCGTTCAGCCA
This sequence comes from Acidobacteriota bacterium, assembly GCA_003222455.1. GTDB lineage: Bacteria > Acidobacteriota > Vicinamibacteria > Vicinamibacterales > CAVVIG01 > QHWF01. The sequence continues at coordinate 7,119 of QHWF01000218.1, read as the reverse complement.
CGTGATTGGCGCCTCGATCCGGCGCTCGTCGGCCAGCCCTTTTGCCGCGCCACGCACGAGCAGCATCGTTCCGAGCGTGACGATGAACGGGACGACGCGGAGCTGAGTAATCAGAATGCCGTTGATCGCGCCGCACGCAGCGCCTGCGGCGACGGCCCCAAGCGCAGCCATGGCCGGTCCGACACTCGCACGGAGCAGCAGCGCCGTCACGACGGTGCTCAACGCCACGACCGAGCCGACCGACAAATCGATCCCCCCCGAGATGATGACCATCGTCATGCCGAGCGCGGCGACGCAGACGATGACGGTCTGTCGCGCCATCAGCTCGAGGTTGGCGGCTCGAAAGAACTGCGGTCCGATAAGGACACCAAAGATGACCGCCACGATCGCGAGGCCGATCAGGACGCCGGTTTCGTCGCGGAGCCAGCGCGCGCTTACATGGCGGCGCGGGCGCCCGACGCTTCCATCAACAACGAGTGCTCGTTCCATTCGGACACGTTTCGCGGCGGCCCCAGCCGGCCCCGCGACATGACGGCAATGCGATCGCACACGCCGAGCAGTTCCGGCAGATAGCTGCTGACCAGCAGAACGGCCTTGCGCCGGGTGCGGGCGCCCGGCCGCTCGGGCCCGGAGACAGCAACCCGCACCAGTTCGTCGATGAGTTTATAGATCTCGGCCTTGCTTGCGACGTCAATTCCGCGCGTCGGTTCGTCGAGCATCAGCAGGTCGACATCGTGATGGAGGAGGCGCGCGACCGCCACCTTCTGCTGGTTGCCGCCAGACAGCTCGCGCGCCGGCTGCCGAGAATCGGCACAGCGGATGTCGAGCCGTTCGATCCACCGTGCCGCCGCTGCGTGCTGTCGCGACGGCAGCACCGTAAACGCCGGGCCAAGCGGCCCGAGGCAACTCAGCGTGATGTTGTCGGCGATGCTCAATCCCGCCGCGATCCCTTCCGACGTGCGATCTTCGCTGAGCATCCCGACGCCCTGTCTCCAGCGTTCGCGCGGCCCGCCCGGGCCGGAATACGCCGCAATGGTGATTCGACCGCTCCTGACCGGCTCGAGACCGAAGATCGTTCGCAGCAGCCGCGTCCGGCCGGCGCCGAGCAGTCCGGCGATGCCCAGGACCTCCCCGCGGCGCAGCGTCAACGTTGCCGCGCCCGGGTTCAGGCCCTCGAGCTCCAGGATGGGCTCTCCGGCGCTGCGCTCGGTGTGAGGATAGAGATCGTCGAGCGCGCGCCCGACCATCATGCCGACAATCTGCTCGGCCCGGGTGTCGGCGGTGATCCCCTCGCCGGCGTTGCGACCGTCACGCAACACCACGAAGCGATCGGAGACGGCTTTCACCTCTTCGATGAAATGAGAAATGTAGACGATCGCGATGCCTTGCCGCTTCAAGCGTCCAATTAACGCGAACAGCGTCCGGACGTCGGCCTGCGTCAGGCTGCTGGTCGGCTCGTCGAACACGAGCACACGGCAGCCGGCGGCGAGCGCACGCGCAATCTCGACCAACTGCTGGGCAGAGGGCTGCAAATCGCCCACGCAAGCGTCCGGCGGGATATCGGGATGACCGAGCTCGGCGAGCGCTCGGGCGGACGTTTCGCGCATGCGATCGCGCTGCACGATGCCGCACCGCGCCGGCTCGACGCCGAGCATCACGTTCTCCATCACGGAGAGATGAGCCGCCAGCGACAGCTCCTGGTAAATCATCACGACACCGGCGCGCCGGGCGGCCAGCGGATCCCGCGGCACATAGGGACTGCCGTCGAGAAGGAGCGTCCCGGCATCGGGCCGCAGCACACCCGCGAGGATGGCCATCAGTGTGCTTTTGCCTGCGCCGTTCTGCCCAACCAGCGCGCACACTTCGCCGTCGCGGACCTGGAGATCGACGCCGGCCAATGCGACCGTCGCACCAAATGCCTTGCGGACGCCACGCATTTCGAACCGCGGCGGCATAATCGGTACGTCTTCCTTCGCAGGAATACCACGATCGAACGCAAAGGCCGCGAAGGCCGCAAAAGAAAACCTGTCCTATCTTTCTTTGCGTCCTTTGCGGCCTCTGCGTTCCACCGTGACGTCCTAGGGCTTGAGCCATCGCGACAGATCCGGGTGGAGCAGCTCCTTCGCGTCCGGGTCGTTCATGTGCTCGCGAGTCACGAGCCGGACGCCGGTGTCGATTCGCTTCTCCACGGATGTGCCATGGATGTGCGACACGATCGTCTTCACGCCGAGATAACCCATGTTCACCGGGTCCTGGAGCACGAGACCGTCGATGTGCGCGTCGGCCATCCCTTTCGCCAGCGTGTCCGACGCGTCGAACCCGACGAACTTCACCTTCCCCGCCCACCCGTTGTCCTGCAGCACGCGCAGCATCGCCAGCGACGTCGACTCATTCGGCGTGAAAATGCCGGCCACGTCGAGGCCGCCGTCGGCGGTCTTGAAGCCGCTGAGCAGCGCTTCGCTTTTCTTGTAGGCCCCTTCCACGTCCGCGCCGCCGTACTGGTTGGCGCTGACAACCTCGAGGCCGCGGCGCGCCGCAACCGCTTCGAGGAACCCTTCTTCGCGCTGCAGCGTGCTCTCGGATCCCTCCGCGTAGCGCAGCATCACGACCCGTCCGCGGTTGCCGAGCAGCCCGGCCAGATGGTCGCCCGCCAGACGTCCGCCCTTTCGGTTGTCGGTCGCGACGAAGCTGACGTAGTCGCGGCCTTTCAGTCCGGAATCGATGATCACGACCGGGATGTTGCTGCGCTTCGCGTCGGCGACCGGCGACATCAGCGCGGCCTCGTCGAGCGGCGCGATCACGATCCCCGAGACCCCGCGCGAGATGAACCCTTCGACTTCGGATACCTGCGAATCGCGATCGTCCTCGCGCAGCGGCCCGCGCCAGATGATCGTGACCCCGAGCTCGCGTGCGGCCTTCTCGGCGCCGGCGTGAATGCTCCGCCAGAACACGTGCGACGTGCCCTTTGGAATGACCGCAATTGTCAGGCCGCCGGACCTTTCGCTGCGGCTGCAGCCCACGGCGAACGCGAGAACCAGCATGAGAGCGCAGACTCTCGACCACGGAGGACGCGGAGGACGCGGAGGATCAATCCCGTCAGGACATAGTTTGAACATCAGTTGTTCCAGGTTCCCAGGTAGCCGACAGCTGTTCACGTTCGTTCTCCGACCCCTGCACATGTTGACATTCAATTAGGGCCTGCTCTCCGCGTCCGCGTCCTCTGTGGTGAACCTCACAACCGTTCCTCCGACATTGTCCTCACCTTCAGATTCCACAACCGCTGCGCGTTGCCTCCGAGTACCGCCGCGCGATCTTCGGCGGCATGGCCCGACAGATACTCCGTGACGAGGCCAAGCGTGCGCGCGTAGCTGGCCGCGACCGTGCAGACCGGCCAGTCCGAGCCGATCAACAGTCGTCGTGGGCCAAAACAGTCGAACGCCACATCGAGATACGGGCGCACCTGCGCCGGCGTCCATTGCCCCCAGTCCGCTTCGGTCACCAGTCCGGACACCTTGCAGAACACATTCGGAAAGGCGGCAAGCCGACGAAGGTCCTTCTCCCACGCCGTGATCTCGCCTCGACGGATGTCGGGCTTCGCCAGGTGATCGAGCACAAACGGCTGCCGTTCGAACCGCGCCACGAATTCCGCGGCCACCGGCAGGTGACGCGCGTAAACAAGAATGTCGTACGTCAAGCCGAACGTCTCGAGCAGCGCGATCCCGCGGCAGAACGCCGACCGCAGCAGAAATCGATCGTCAGGCTCGCTCTGCACGATGTGGCGAACGCCGATCAACTTCGGGTTCGCCGCAAGCTCTTCCAACTGCGCGTGCACGTCATCCGCCTGCAGGTCGACCCAGCCGACCACGCCTGCGATGATCGGATGCGCCCCTGCGAGCGCGAGCAGCCATCGCGTTTCGTCGAGCGTCTGACGTACCTGCACCGCCACGCACGCATCGAAGCCCACGAGCGCCATCTCGCGCGCCGCGTCCGGCGGCATGAAGTCTCGACCCAGCACCGCCATGGCATCGTCGATCCAGGCGTACTCCGCCGGATCGTAGCGCCAGAAATGCTGATGCGAATCGATCCTTGGCACCACGGAGGACGCAGAGGTGAACGTCGCCACCTTACCACTCAACCACGCACGCACGGAAGCAAACGCCTGCGAGGATTTGTTTGCGGCCTTCGCGGCCTTCGCGTTCTTCCGGGAACGGATGGATCAAACGGTCAACCGTCACGGCCCCACCACCACGATCACCTCGCCGGGCCCGTGCACGCCCACGGTGAGCGTCAGCTCGATATCAGCCGTCCGGCTGGGACCGGTGACGACCGTGCAACACGCTGCGGCGGCAATCGCGTCACGGCGGGCGGAGAAGAACTCGCCCATGCTGAAGCGGAGATCGTTCCTCTGCAGGATCGCCAGATGCACCGGCGGCAGCAGCGATGCGGCCCGCGGCTTGCCTTCGCCCGACAACAACACGAGCGATCCGGTCTCCGCGATTGCCGCGTCGCAGCCGGTGACACCGATCTGGGCGGCGGCCTGCCGCTCGCGCGGGCTGCTGCCGTCGGCTGCGTTCTCCAGAATCCCTCCGATGTCGTACGGCAGGTGACGGACGTCCCAGCGCAGCACCGATCGGCTGCCGACGATATCCGCCACGCGGGTGCGGACCTCGGCCGCCGATGCTTCCACGTGATAGTCCACGCCGACGCGGCGGGACGGCCGCCTTCTCAGGCTTGCTCGATGGCGATCCGGACGGGATCGCGCGCCGATCCGCGCCGAACCCCGGAATGCGGCCCGTGAGCTGGGCGCGGCGCACACGCGCCAGAATGACGTTGCGCGCGGAGCTCATGCCGCACGTCCCCGCCGCCGCTGCCAGGCTCTCCACCGTTGCTGGAACGTGCGCGCGGCCGGCACGCGCAGATCGCGCGACCTGGTCCAGCCGCCGGCGAGGCCCGGCGCCTTCCGGATCCAGCCATTCCGCGCCAGACGCCGCAGCCACCATCCGCCGGCGCGCACGACGGCGCGATACACACGCGGCCGCGTCGCCACCCACGCATACGCCTTCATCGCCGCCGCCAGCGATCGCGGCTCCGGACGTTCCCTGGCCGCCGCGGCCCGGAGCGTCAGCAGCATCCGCGGAATGTCGAGACGGACCGGACACACGTCCCGGCAGGCGCCACACAGCGAGCTGGCATCGGGCAGCGCGCGCCACTCCTGCAGCCCACGCAGCCCGGGAGTGAGGATGGCGCCGACCGGGCCCTGGTACGTGTCGCCGTAGGCATGACCGCCAATCGTGCGATAGACGGGGCAGGCATTCAGACATGCGCCGCAGCGGATGCACGCGAGGATCTCCGCCGTCTCGCCGGCGAGGATTCTGCTGCGCCCGTTGTCGAGCAGGACGACGTGCACCTCGCCGGGTCCATCCGGATCGCCCGGCGCCCGCGGCCCGCGAATCATCGTCGTGTACACCGTCAGCTTCTGTCCGGTCGCCGACCGCGCCAGCACCTGCAGACACCGATCCAGGTCGGCCAGCGTCGGCACCAGCTTTTCGATGCCCATCATCGCCACGTGGATGCGCGGCAACGTCGTGACCATCCGGCCGTTGCCTTCGTTCGTGACGAGACAGATCGACCCGGTCTCGACGACGCCGAAATTCGCGCCGGTGATTCCCATGTCGGCGCGGAGAAACTCGTCGCGCAGCCGCCGGCGGGCGGTCGCCGCCAGCACCTGCGTGTCGTCGCTGTACGGCACACGCAGCTGCCGCTCCATCACGCGGCCGACATCCTGCCGGGTCATGTGAATGATCGGGGCGATGATGTGCGACGGACGATCGTTCGCGAGCTGGACGATGTATTCGCCGAGATCGGTTTCGACGACCTCCACACCGGCGCGCTCGAGCGCCGCGTTGAGGTGCGTCTCTTCGGAGACCATCGACTTGCTCTTGACGACGCGTTTCGTGTGCGTCGCCGCCGCTATGCGCTCGACGATTCGATTGGCTTCCTCCGGTGTGTCCGCCCAGTGGACCTGGACCCCGTTGGCGAGGAGCTTCTTTTCGAACTGTTCGAGATACTCGGCCAGATGCGCGATGGCGCGCAGGCGACCCGCGCGCGCGGCATCACGCACCGCGTCGGCATTCTCGAGGGTGGCCAGCCCCGCCTGGCGGCGCACGCCGAACAGGCCCGATGCGCGATCGAGGGCGCCGCGCAGGTTGTCGTCGGCGAGCGCGAGCCCCACGCGCGTGGCGAAATCGCCCGCCGTTCGTTCGTGCGCCGCTGGCTGTGTCATGAACGGATCACACGGCGGGAATCGGGGTGCCGCCGCGCGTGCTCGACTCGTAGCACGCCTCGACCAGCGCCATGGTTTTGATCGCGTCGTCGAGCGGCGACACGAGCGCCTCGTCTTCTCCCGCGACAAACCGTTGGAGATTCGACATCGGACCCTCAAAGGCTTCCGTGAACCACGAGCCGCGCAGCGGGACCGAACGCCAGCCGCCGCCGGCAGCGGCGACGTCGAGCCGATCGGGCGGGCCGGCGGGATAATCGAGATTCACGCCGAGCGTCAACAGCGCGGCGCCCGTCGTGCCTTCCACTTTCAGCAGAGACGCACGCTGCTCCGCGCCGTACCGGTGCGTGTGATTCAGCGTCAGCGAGCACCGGATGCGGACGCCGTAATCGAGAATGATCGTACTGCGGGTGTCGCGGAACGCGCTCAGCTGTGGATGCGGGACGGCACGGCAGTACACTGCGTCCGGATCGCCGACGAGCGATCGGATCGCGTCCAGATAGTGAATCGAGTGATACAGCACTTCCAGCCGCGGCGTGCGTTCGAGAAACGACCATTGTTCCCACGGCTGGCGGTCCACCACCCGCACCTCGATGTCGGTGATGTCGCCAAGACCGCCGTGCTCCACGAGATCGTGGACCGCCATGACATTCGGACTGAATCGGAGCTGAAAATTCATCGCGGCTGCGAGTCTTCGGGCGCGACACGCCTCGAGAATCCGGCGCGCCATGGCGAGGTCCTCGCCCATCGGCTTCTGAATCAGCACGCCCGTACCAACGGGAAGCCGCTCCACGACGCTCACAATCTGATCGCCGGGAACGGCGACGTCGAACACCGCG